>CAMVNV010000076.1 GCA_947168935.1 uncultured Butyrivibrio sp.
CAATAGAGCCAATTGAGTTCGACTTCGTCGAAGGCTCTATTGCCAACCGATTCATCGAATCACGAAACACGCAGTAAATGCGCGTTTCTGTAATTTACATTTAAGAAGTCATTACTTTATAACACTAACTTCCCACTTGTTTAGAACATTTGAGTTATAAAGTTAGTCTTCGATCCACCTGAAAACATCCGCATCAGGGCGTGCTTTCTTGATTTCTTCGATCAAAAAAGTCTCCATCTCTTCTACGAGCCTGTTCGGGTAGTGATAATATCCTTCTTCCAGAACAAATGGATACTGGACTACTTCTGAGATGGGCATCGCTCTTCTCATCTTCTTAAGATATGACTCTGAGATTCTAAAGCTTCCTACGCTAAAGTCTCTGACCTGTGACATATCTACTGCGCCTTTAACTTCTTCAAGCATACCGCCGTAAATATCGCGCCAGGACTTCGTATATATCATAGGATCAAAGCACAGTCTGACAGGCCAGCCATTATTCAAATAATGGCTTGTAGCTTCAAGTCTTTGACCAAGTCTTGCTGAGCCGTGCTCAAACTTAGCTATAACCGGGTCTGGAGATATGGTCCAGGCAAATATAACTCTATCACATGGAGATATTATATTCGATGAATTCATTCTGTTCGAAGATGCTACATCTATAGAATTATTCGAATTCATGTCGAAGCTCTTGGCAGACACATCCGTATCAAGGTCTTTTCTTCCACACTTTGTACGTATTTCAATTGTAAGATTTTCATGCTTTTTGGTAAACTCGATCCACTTTGCCACAAAGCCTGTAAGGTTCTCGATTGCCATAAGGTCTGTATCATAAGATACGCACAAATACACTGGGAACTGCTCTAAAAGCTCTTCCACTTCCTTGAAAATGTCCTCTATATTTATGAATATAACAAGGTTACCTGAAGGGTACATGCCTTTAAGATAGCAGTACTCACAGTCATAGAGGCAGTTCATGATACAGGAAGTGTAATAAAAATGGCTGTTACCAAAATCCTGACAAACTGGCGCTCCGTCGTACACAAGACGTCCCTTTTTGGCAGCCAGGATCAGATTCCTGGATACATGCTGGAGCATGAAGTCCTGTCTCTTCCTGTTGAAGACATCTTTGTAATGGTCAATCACTATAACCTTCGAATAAGGAAAATGAGCCAGGATCGACCGGGCTCTGTCATTGTCTAGTATTTCTTTTTCTACATATATGTGTTTGAAAGCGCTTTGCGTTATATCTTCAAAGGGCATATTTTTAATATCGTTCACTTTGGTTATCTCTTCCTAATAATTTCAGCAGCAACTTATATAGTCTCTTAACTCTTCAAGAATCTTAAGTCCTGTACGTTTATCTTTGCAAGGAAGTACATTCTCCGCTCTAAGCTCAGCAAGTTTTGAATCATAATCAATCCCGGCAACTGTCGCATATCTAAGAAGCTGTCTTATCTGCCACTGCATAGTTACTGAAGCATGAAGCTCTTCAAAAAGCTGAAGAGTATCTGCACTATCTTCTTCCTCTAGCACCGAGCCTGATGCCATATGCATTTTAAGCATTTCGATATATGTGACTACATCTGCGCAAACTTCACTGGCTCTCTGCCTTACAAAATCTGCTGTAATCCTGCCCTCGCCCTGATCAGTTACAAACTTAAGAAAGTGCATCTGATGAGGGCCTACAAAATGAGAAGCCGATTCGTAGATGGCTGCTGCCTCCATGTCGTACAAGACAGGTCTTACAAAGCATTTATTATTGGCATCAGAGTTACGATGATCATCGTTACTGTTTATATCATCGTTACTGTTTAGATCATCGTTACTGTTTAGATCATCGTTTCTGTTTATATCAAAGCTGCCTATAACATCAAACGTATCTTCTGCCTTAAATATCTTACTTCCCGTTACTATCGCCGCTTCATCAAGGTCAGATTTAAGTAATAGATCCGGATAAAAAGACCTGCCGCTATCAATGTTTACAAGTTTATTGCACAAATAGAGCGACGCCTTTGAATCAGCAGTATTTATTACTGTATTATTGTTTCCACCTGTTTTGTCATCATCAAAAGCAGATGACTTGTCACTACTGTTATTAACAAAAGCGCAGCATCCAAAATTCAGGATATGGATGTTATCAAGACTGTTTTCACATGAAGACAGCGCATAGCCAACTGCTGTCGAAGCAGATAATGGGCCTGTTCCTGTTATCCACAGACATATATCATTTTCATCATTACTATATTTTTTGTAATATCGTTCATTTTTATCCTGTACTAGCGATAAAGACTTAATTAGCGGCTGTGCCTCAGGATACAGCGCGCAAAAAATCAAGATCATGTAATCTTCCTCACTTGAATAGAAAATGGCTTAATAGCCCTCATTTCTTATTATACTACCAGTGCCGTGGCTAATTCACCTTTTATCTGGTTTCACGAGGTGAGGAGCTGTTTATCGTTGTATTTTAGTGTTTTTGGAAGGAAGTTCTCACACAAATCCAGTAATAATCCATAAATTTTCAAGAATTTTATCTTAAACCGTTTATTTATGCTTGTTTTTTTGAGTGTATAGTGCTAGAATGTGCTTAGTTGTTATAAATCCAAATAAAAAACGGAGGAAAAACAGATGAACAAAGCAGAACTCGTTGATGCAATCGCAAAACAGACAGGTCTTTCAAAGAAGGATTCCGAAAAAGCAGTTAAGGCATTGGTTGATACTGTAACTAAGACTCTTAAGAAGAAAGGCAAAGTACAGCTTGTTGGCTTTGGAACATTCGAAACAGCTAAGAGAGCAGCAAGAAATGGTAAGAACCCTCAGACAGGCGCTTCTATCAAGATTCCTGCAGCTATCGCTCCTAAGTTCAAAGCTGGTAAGGCTCTTAAGGATGCTGTTAACGGCAAGAAGAAATAATTTTGGATCCCCAAGCGGAGCAGAAATGCTCCGCTTTTTTTGAGCCTAATGGCGGCAGTAGCACTACTATCGCGTTTTTGTGCCTAATGGCGGCAGTAGCACTACTATCGCGTTTTGGTCCATACTGCATCAAAAAGGCTAAATGTCAAATAATTGATGTCCCAATTATTATTGTTTTTTACACAAAGCATCAAAAGAAGTTGTAAATTGCGATTATGATGCTCTATAAGCAGATTTATGGAACAAAAGAATAGATTGGATACAAATTCAAGCATCAAAAACAAGTGATGTCAGATGATTTGATGCATTTCATCAAATCGCAGAAAGAGCCGATGCATCAAAAGGCTGTTAATAAAGCATTATTGATGCAATTAGCCTCTGCATCCAGCTATGACGACCGTATTGTTGCATTTCTTCTAAACTCGAACGTTTACGATCCACTACGATACGTCCCATTACGTCATTTTATAAAAATATAATATTATTATATGTTGCCAATAGCCGAAAATATTATAAAATATCCTTATAAGTTACATTGTGCACAATTTGTTTTTTCAAATATGCTATTGACCCTATCACAAGAAAACGAGAAAGCATCTCGTCATGAGGAATTATATGTTATTTTATATTGGCATCATACTTGTATCAATCTTATATTTAGCAATTCTTGAGCTGTCCAAGAACATACTCATAAGCTTTGCTATAGGCATTGTAGCGGCAGCTGCAATGGTAATCCTAAGAATATATCTGAAAAAAGCAGGGCTGTTAACTGTACGTAACCGCATCATCATGTGGTTTGTATTTTTTGCAGTTCTTTATATCAACTATGCACTTACTCCCCCGCCCTACAAAAACGTACCTGCTGTAGCTAACAAGAACCCTGATGTTACCGATATTGTCAGCATCTCTCAGGGCGACCTCACAGGTGTTTATAACGAAGATCATAGTGTAAAGGTTTACGCAGGAATTCCATACGCAAAAGCTCCTGTTGGCGATCTTAGATTCAAGGAGCCCCAGGCGCCTGATTCCTGGGACGGTGTAAGAGCATGTGACGAGTTCGGTCCAATGGCTATGCAGCCAAGAAACAGCGTTATTATGGACAGCCTTTCACATATCCTTGGATGGCATGACTATCAGTTCAAGATCGGCGATGAATACCGCGAAGTCATGAGTGAGGACTGCCTGTATCTTAACGTCTATGCACCTGAAAATGCCGGTTCAGAGCCACTCCCTGTTATCTTCTATATCCATGGAGGAAGCCTTACTACCGGCCAAAGCTCATATACAGAATACAGAGGTGAAGACCTTGCTAAAAGAGGCGTCATCTTCGTAAACTTCGCTTATCGCCTTGGCGTATTCGGCTACTATACCGCCGATGACCTTAAGGCAGAATCTGAAAACGGAACTACCGGTAACTACGGGCTCCTCGACCAGATAGCTGCTCTTCAGTGGGTATACGACAACATCGAAGCTTTCGGAGGCGATCCTGAAAAAATAACAATCGCTGGAGAATCTGCAGGTTCATCAAGCGTTAATGCTATATGCGTCTCTCCCCTTTCAGAAGGTCTTTTCAGATACGCAATAGCTGAGTCAAGCGGAATAAATGCCTACACCCCCTACCACACCTTAAGAAGCTACGACGAAGCCATTGAGCAGGGTGATATGGTAAGAAAAGAGTTTAATGTTTCATCATCAGATGAACTTAGAAACATCCCAGCTGATGAGCTCATTACAACAAGCACCAAACAGTCATCCATGACCATCGATGGATATGCACTTACTGAAATGCCCTATCTTACTTATGAAAAGGGAGAAAACCACGAACAGGCGCTCTTAAACGGCTTTAACACAAAAGAATCAGATGCCTTCCTATTGGGCACAGAAGCAACAAGCGAAAACTACGTATCGCTCCTTGAAGATGCCCTTGGACCTTATGCATCTGACATGGCAAAAGTAGTGCCGGCAAACTCACCACAAAGAGATCAGCACTTTATTGTTGATGTTTTAGGAGATGCCAAAGGCGCCCTTAACATCAGCTATTCAGCCCTGTGGTTTAGCTATTCCCACTACGTATGGAATAACTACCTGGTAGCTCAAAATGTGCCATGTTACGAATACTATTTTTCCAAAACAAATAATGCACTATCCAACTACCACGCTGGAGAAATCCCCTACGCTTATGGTAACCTCTGGCGCCATCCCGGCCTCTATGATGAAGAAGACTATGCACTATCAGAGATAATGCAGCAGTACTGGGTTAACTTCGCAAAGACCGGTAATCCAAATGGCGAAGGCCTTCCTGAATGGAAAATGAGATCAGCAGACCAGGACCAGCTCCTCCAGCTCGACACAGAGATCAAAATGATCGATGATCCAAATACAGAATTGTACAAGATCATTGATCTGTATCAGATATCCACAATTTCTTGAATTTTCATTTTTAGATAGCAAAAAGCGACGATCTTGAATCGTCGCTTTTGCGTTATCACTTTTTATTTCTGTTTCTATTCTATGTATTCGTCCTCACCCAGTGATCCACGCCATAGATGTTAATCACCTTTTTATTGGAAAAAACCAATCATGCTCTGGGCACTTGCAGCTACATCACCAAACTGCCCAACTGACTGCCTTGCAATATACAATGAGTATAGTCCCAAAACAAGCGCTATTATCGCAACTATAAGAACCATAATGTTATTGGAATCCGCCCTGTTCAAATACTTGATCTCATTGTATCGATAGCATAAAAGCATGTAAAAGATAAGACACAGAAGAACTATAAAACCTGACTCCAACCTAACATTATTGATAACCATAAAGATGATAAAAGCAAAGATAACCGCATATGAAGTCTTGATGAAAAAGCCCTTTATCTTCCCGCCCTTGTTTATGAAAAAGGGTGTCAGAATAACCGGAATAAAAGCAAATACCGTAAAAATAATCTTAAGCGCAAGATCATATTCATGAAAAGCCCCCAGCTTGAAGAAATCCTGCGCAGTCAAGACCGTATAACAAGTTATGATCTCAAATACTACAATACTTCCAAGCACAAGCTTTAAGATCATCTCAATCGCTTCTTTATAATTCGACGCAAGATTACTTTTTGTTACCTGCATCTGATCTACGCGCTTCCTGTTATCAAGAATTTTCTCAATATCATCATCGCTATAGCTTGGAACTGTATTATCCTTTAAGTACTTGATAATATCATCGCGGCACTTCTCATTGTTCTCATTTATGGCATTTACTACATCAAGGTCACAAAGCTCCCTGTTAGCAGTAACCTCTTTTACCATATTCTTGGCTACTTCTTCACAGAACTTCTCGTATACAGTGCTTCTCTTCTTCTCAAGCTTCATACACTCCGCCCCACTCTCTGCTAAATAATCATATTCAATCAAGTTATATTATATATGATTTACATATTTTATTTAACATCAAAATGCAGGGTTACATATTATTAGCTTTTGTATTATTTCAATTCAATATCTTGTTTTTTATTATATTCTTCCTTTTCTATTAACAATTTGTATTAAGTGTTTCTTGTTTCCAGTATTCGTATTCCTCTCGTGAGATTTCTCCCTTTTCGAGTAATTCTTTGTATTTCTTAAGCTTTTCATCATTGCTGAAGCATCCCTGAGCAGGATTAGCAAACTGAGACTCATCCTGATAATGGTTCTCTTCCTTTAAAAGCGCAACTATAAGTGCAATCAGTCCAAAAAAGAATCCCCAAGCCCTGAAGGTCCCCCTGTAATGACCTACGGCGTTTATCCGACCGAGATGCAAAAGAAAAAGGCCATCTATACCATTTGTATGGTACAGATAGCCTTTTAGTTTACATATTTGTGTCTGCCAAGATCTTAGCTGTCAAGTGACCAGCCACTTCTTGTCAGAAGGATTCTGTTATCTACAAGATACTTAACATCCATTCCAATGATGTTGGATGCCTTATCTATGTACTCCTGCTGATTAGGAGTTCCCATTGCCTGATAGAAATAGTATGCAGGCTTATGTGATCCATCAAGATTGTTGAGACCAAGCGCAAGATTGGATTCCATCTCGTGAGCATTATCTGTCTGTCTGAACAGAAGGAATGCATCAATATCAGGATAAGACTCTGCCATCAGATAGCTGTATACAAGTGAAGCACTCTGATAGTCTTCACCAAAGCTTGATGTGTAGCCCTGCTCTGCAAGTGAGATACTTCTTACTGTTCCATCAGGAGCAAGGAAATCACTCTGGTGCATATAGTCGATAAGAACATCAATATTCTGCATTGTTATGTAAGGAGTCTTAACGCTTCTGCTTACATACTGTGTCTGACCCTTCCAAGCGTATGGATCAAAAAGTGGTGAGTTGTAAGGATGGAATGAAAGTCCCCAGTTGATGTTACCCTCTCTGAGCATATAGTAATTGAATGTATCAAGATATGCCTTACTAAGGAAACACCCAGGATTAGACTTACGGTTCCATTCCTGATCGATTGAGTTGTAGATATTAGCGCTGCCGTTCATTGACTTGATACCATTGTAGAAGATACGGAATGCCTTTACATAAGCATTAACGTTTGTATCAAGATCATCTGACTGAAGATAATACCACTCAGTTCTTGCATTAACTTCGTTACCGATACACCAGTTATCAACCTGGCCATGGCCTGTCATTCCGGAATATCTCTCACCAAGGAATGCTGCAATAGCCTTAAGGTGCTTAGTACCACCCTCTTCAGCTGTGTTGAAGGCGTATCCAGGGCACTCATGACCATCTCTTGAATCCGGATGCATCAGGTCAGCTGTATAAGGTGACTGAACATCATCAGAATTAAGGATAACCATAGTAACCTGAAGACCCATATTATTCCACTGGGAAATAAGTGTGTCATAACTTGTTACTGTATGACCATTGAAATAATATGTTGTTCCATCATATGTGTACTCGATAGTTGGATATGCAGGGTCATCTGTAAGTCCGCAAACTGTTCCAAGATCAAAGTTATAGATTACCTGCTGAAGTCCAAGCTCTGAAAGTTCATATACATCGTCCATCTCAAGGTCTGCAAGAAGTCCCTTGATACCGTGATCATTACGGATAGATGTAAATGTTGCAACTGCTTCAGGGTTAGTAATGTAATGCTCATCACTTACCTGTACATAGCTGCCGCCCTGTTTAACTGCTACAAGGAATTTACGGCTGAGATTAGAATCCTCTGAGTTAAGATTGAGAGGGAATGTGAAAGATGTGCTCTTAGATGTGCTGGCTGTTGCTACAACCTTGCCTGTTGCACCATCTTCATAAACCTCATCTCCAAAAAGATAGAAAACTCCATCATCACTTGATGGAACGGATTTGCATGATACCTGCGCTACAACATCGGTTCCCTGAATTGTAACTGAGTTGATAGTGACCGGTCTTCCTGCTGCTTCTGAGTTCATGGAGCCGTTCCAAAAAGACACACCGGAAACGACAATAGCTGCTATGATTGCCATAACAACTACTACAGCAGAACCAATGATAGTATTCCTGCTTTTCTTATTCATCAATATCCTCCAGAAATTGTATTTTTTCCACTCTTCTTACTATATCACGCACATGGGTTCTTTTCAATTGGACCTAGTCACAGAGACAGCTTTATTCTAAGATCATTCTAATATCAATCAGATTCGCAGAGCTTCAAGAAACTATAGATAAAAAAGTTGCCGACGACAAACTAAAGTTGCCGCCGGCATTGTTTTCTGGTTGTACCCGGTGATGTCGTTTCCTGCTTTTTGACTCCTAGCGAACGCCAGGTGGGTTACCGCAGCCTCAGTCGCTGCCTTCCTCTCCCTTAGCTTATCTGCGCATGCGCAGGGCCGGAGGCGTGACATTGAAAATGAGGAGATATAGGATTCCCGTTTAAAGTAACTGTAGGTTCAAAAACTGACAGGAGTGTCGAACATCTCAGGCGAACACTTTCGTGTTCTTCTACCTTCATTATATTATTTTTTATTCAAATTGCAACTACATTTTCATAAAATATCTGAAAATTTATATTTCCGTTCAAAATTATGATAATTAGTAAGAAAAGAACAATAAAAGCCGCGCCATAGTTCAGCGCGGCTTTTAAAATCCAGGAATTATAATTTCAGATTAGAAATCTGAAGGTGTAACATCGCCAAGATCATCGTATGAATCATAAGTGATAACATATGTGAGTTTTGCATCTGATACGCTGGCATCATCTGTACTCCACGCCTCATTAAGATCAGCAGCCATCTGAGACATATCAAGTCCATCAAGTTCTACCTCTTTACGAACAGGAGCAAAAGTCTCTGTTTCAATATAGAGAGTAACAGTTGCTGTTACTGAAGTTACGTTATTGCTGATACCAGTACCATAGAAATATTCAGCAAACTCTGCAAGTGATTCTGCATCTCCAGCTTTATACTCAGCTGTGATCTTGAAGCACTGCTTTCCATCAATTTCAAATGTAGTATCAGCTATTTCATAGTTAGATAAGAGGGAAACATCAAACAAGATACCATCAGAAAGCATTATTCCATAATATCCGTATTTTCCTGAACTTGTATCCTCTTCCCATCCATTATTATCATACTGAGAATAATATGAACCATTGTCATAGTATACCTCGTATGAATGATTATTTATAAAGTAATCTCCATCATCATCCTTAATATAATAATCTGCGCTTGTGAAGGACTGTACAGCTTTATCATTTTCATAAGTGCTCTTAAAACTAGCTGAAAGTTCTCCTGTCAAATAATAAGTATCTGATCCTTGTGATACAGTGAATTCAAAAGTATTATCTATTGTAGCTGTAAGGCTTGTTGCTGCCATAATATAATCATCAGCTGCATCAAGAGCATCATCAACATCAGGAATAAGCTTAGGAGATATCTCATCATCCATTCTTGCCTGGAAACTTTCATCTCCTGTATCATTTAATGCTTTCTGAGCATCTTCCATAGCTGTTTCATAGTCTTCATTTGCAATATCTGCATCAATGATAGCATTATATGCAGTAATTATTCCGTTTGTAGCTTCTTCGTTACCACTGTCTTCAGCGAGAACTGTCTGGTATGCTGTTATAGCATTTTCATAGTCGCCTGAATCAAGGTATCCGTTAGCTGTCTCAAGATCAGCTGCTATCTGAGCTTCAAGCTTAGCCTTCTTAGCATCAGATTTTCCAGTCTTAGCATCTTCGTTGTCAGGATAATCTTCAAGAATAGCATCATATGCTGCTATAGCTTCGTCGAATGATCCTTTTTCAACAAGTTCCTTGGCATCAGCAAGAGCATTACCAAGCTCTGACTTCTTGATTCCATCAAGAGCCTGCTTGTTCTCTTCATCATACTCAAGAGCTTCCTTATAATAGGAAATAGCTTTATCATAATTGCCGTCTTTGTACTGTTTTTCACCGTCGGCAAGTGCATTCTCTAAACAATTGTTGCGATACCATTTGTATCCAAAGTATCCGCCAACACCACCACCTGCAAGTACGATAACCAGAATAATGGCTATGATCACACCTTTGTGGCTTTTCTTTTTAGGAGGCTGAGGCGCTGGTCCACCATAAAACTGCTGGCCATATGCTGGTCCTCCGTACTGTGGCTGTCCCTGCTGGGGCATTCCAAAACCGCCCTGCTGCGGCATTCCGTAACCGCCCTGGCCCTGCTGTGGGGCTCCATACTGCTGTGAACCCTGATACTGCATCTGAGGCTGTCCACTCTGGGGATTCACTGCCTGTGATCCGCAGTAAGGGCAGAATGCGTTACCATCCTGAAACTCTTTTCCACACACATTACAAATCATATAATCTCCCTCCGAAACTTTTTTAACTACCCTCATTTTTTAATTAATGTCATGGCCAAAAATTTTTGACCATGACATCTTAAATTACTTACTAATAGGTCTTGTCTGCTCTTTGAGCCAGTCGACAATAGCCTGATCCTCAATAAGAGGTGATACCTTTTCAAATACTTCTTTGTGATATTCATTAAGAAGATCAATATCACGCTGCTGCATATACTGAGTATCGATTGCTTCAAGATCGATAGGTGCATATGTAAGGAACTTGAATCCAAGGAACTGACCATCACTGTTCTTGGTACCCTCTACAACTTCAATGATGTTCTCGATACGGATTCCGTGGCTTCCTTCAATATAAACACCAGGTTCATCAGAAATGATCATACCCGGTACAAGCTCATACTCCTTCATGCCTTCGCGATACTGCCAACGAATGTTATGAGGTCCCTCATGTACGTTGAGCATATATCCGATACCATGACCTGTACCGCACTTGTAGTCAATATCCATTGACCAAAGGGGCTCTCTTGCAAGGATATCAAGGTTTCTACCTGTACATCCCTTAAGGAACTTGGCACTTGCAAGGTGAAGTACACCAAGACATGTTCCTGTGTAGTGCTTCTTAACATCATCTGAGATAGGTCCTACAACGATAGTTCTTGTAACGTCTGTAGTTCCGCCTTCATATGTTCCGCCTGAATCTACAAGGAGCATTCCTTCAGGCTTAACTTCTGCATGATCCTCTTTGGTAGCTTCATAGTGCATCATTGCTGCGTTAGGACCATAAGCACTGATAGTCGGGAAAGAAAGTTCAATGAATCCCGGAAGTTCAGCACGCATGGAATCAAGCTTCATAGCTGCTGAGTACTCATCCATAGGGATCTTACCAACATTAGTCTTAACCCAGTACATGAACTCACAAAGCTTAGCACTGTCACGAAGATATACTTCGCGGATGTTCTTGATCTCAGTGTCATTCTTGATAGCCTTCATAAGCTCTGTAGGATTGTCGTTATACACGAGCTTGTCCTTACCTGCTGCATCAAGAAGTGTTCTGTAAGTTGAATAGTTGATATTGTTCTTATCAACAAGTATATTACCTGTATATTTTCTATTCTTAAGGAATTCCATTACTTCATGGTAGTCATGAACTGTAATGTCATTGTCCTTGCAATATGCCTTGATCTCATCTGTAAGCTCAGCTTCCTGAACGAAGAAGTGGAACTCATCAAGTGTGATGAATGCATATGAAAGAGCTACAGGGTTACACTCAACGTCGTTGCCACGAAGGTTTGTAAGCCATGTGATGTCATCAAGCTTACTAAGAAGGTGGCTGTCGCATTTATACTCTTCCATCTTCTTACGAACATCTGCAAGCTTTTCTTTGAAGCTCTTGCCAAAAAGCTCTTCCTTAAGCTTATAGATCTCATGGCATGGAAGTGCAGGACGGTCTGTCCATACCTCATCAGCAAGATCTCTTTCATAGGAAAAAGATACTTTTTTGTCTTTAAGGCTCTCTTCAAGTGAAAGACCTATAGCTGTAGCGATAACTCTTCCATCAAATCCAAGAACCTGGCCTTCTGCCATGTTGTCCTTAAGATACTCGGAAAGAGTAGGAACTCCTTCATTACCCATACGGTAAAGAGTTACGCCTGTTCCTTCAATTTCTTTTTCTGCCTGTATAAAGTAACGGCCATCAGTCCAAAGACCTGCCCAGTCTTTTCCTACAACGACTGTTCCGTTAGAGCCTGTAAAGCCTGTAAAATACTCTCTTGCCTTAAAAAAGTCTGCTGCATATTCGGAGTTGTGAAAATCCGAAGTCGGCATCATGTAGTAGTCTATTCCGTACTCCGCCATCTTTGCACGAAGAAGGGACAGACGATTCTTGACTGCCACGTTTTCCATTTTGGGTCCTTCTTTCAAAATATTTATGTCTTCTTTAACACAGATCACAAAATGCGCATCTCTAGCGTATTTTGTGATTATGCGAACCAGAATTCAGATTACATATTGTACTTAGCGCCGATAAGTGGTGCTACTGCTGATGAACCAAGACGTGAAGCGCCGGCATCGATCATAGCCTTAGCATCCTCGATTGTTCTGATTCCGCCTGCTGCCTTGATCTTAACATCAGGTCCGATATTTTCAGCAAAAAGCTTAACGTCTTCTACTGTTGCTCCAGCTGTACCAAAGCCTGTTGAAGTCTTGATGAAATCAGCCTTAACCTCTGTTACGATCTGGCAAAGGCGCTTCTTCTCTTCATCTGTAAGGTAGCATGTCTCGATGATAACCTTAAGGCAGTGACCTTCTGTAGCCTTACGGATCTCAAGAAGTTCCTTCTTAACTTCATCAAAACGGCCATCCTTAACATCACCGATATTAACAACTGTATCGATCTCTGTAGCGCCAGCCTCGATAGAATCAAGCGCTTCAACAACCTTAGAGTGTGTTGTGTTATAGCCAAGAGGGAAGCCGATTACAGTGCAAACTGTGAGCTTGTCACCATACTTCTCATGTACTCTCTTAATAAATGACTGTGGAATGCAAACAGATGCTGTTCCATAGCGAACAGCTTCGTCACAAAGTGCTACGATCTCATCCCATGTTGCGAATGCCTTGAGCAAAGTGTGATCAATATATCCAAGTATCTCCTTATCTTCCATTATAAGTACCTCCAATTACATTAATATTACTTAGGTTTTGACCATAAAATTATAACACATGGGATTGATAATAACATCTCTTAGATAAGATAATCATAGCGATATTTTAAGATAAAACAGCGTTTTTTGGATGAAATAACCAAAATATAGGACGAACGTTTTTGGATATTTTTTCTAAAAAGTTCCTAAACTTGCATAAAAATACGATTTTTTATGGTAAAATATAGATGTTTCTTATTATATGAATTGCATATTCTGATCACCTGCAATTCATTTACGAATGCATCCAGCTGCATTCCATCGTTGTTTGAAAATATATCCTTTTCAAACTTTTTCCAGCATATTCGTGAGAATATTCAACAAGTAAGGAGGACGGCCTATTGACTGAAGAAAAAAATGTATATTCAATTGTAACCCCACAGATCGAGCAACTGGCAGAGCTATGCCATAAATCCGACATTATCGATTCCGAGCTTTACACTCGTTTTGATGTAAAAAGAGGACTTCGTGACCTTAATGGTAAGGGTGTTCTTACAGGACTTACGCATGTATCCAAGATCACAGCAACCAAAGAGGTGGATGGGCAGACACTCCCTGAAGATGGTGAACTGTACTATCGCGGGATCAATGTCAAGGAGCTTATAAAAGGAAGTACGCAGGAGAAGCGCTTTGCTTTTGAGGAAGTTGCTTATCTTCTTTTATTTGGTCAGCTTCCAAACCAAAAAGAACTGGAAGATTTTAAGGAAGCGCTGTTTTTCTACAGAAGCCTTCCTACTGGTTTCGTGCGCGATATCATCATGAAGGCACCAAGTAAGGACATGATGAATACTCTTTCAAGATCTGTTCTTACACTTTATTCTTATGATGACAATCCGGATGACACTTCACTTCCCAATGTTCTGAGACAGTGTATGTCACTCATAGCTCTTTTCCCAGAGCTTGCAATATATGGATATCAGGCTTACAACCACTATCATGAAGGCAATTCGCTCTTCATTCATCCGCCAAGGACTGACCTTTCAACCGCAGAGAACATTTTGTATCTGCTAAGGCCTGACAGTCAGTACACTGAGCTTGAGGCAAGGATCCTTGATATCTGCCTCATCCTTCATATGGAGCACGGTGGTGGTAATAACTCCAGTTTTACAACTCATCTTCTTTCATCATCACTTACAGATACTTATTCTGTAATGGCTGCTGCCATCGGTTCTTTAAAGGGACCTCGTCACGGCGGTGCCAACCTTAAGGTAGTTAAGATGTTCGAAGATATGGAGAATACTCTCACTGATTGGACAGATGACGAACAGGTCAAGGATTACCTTGAAAAGCTCCTTGCAGGAGAGGCCTTTGATAAAGCAGGTCTTATCTATGGTGTAGGCCACGCTATCTATTCAAAGTCTGACCCAAGAGCGCAGGTATTCAAGGGATTCGTTGAGCAGATGGCTCATGAGAAGGGCTTCGACAAAGAGTATGCTCTTTATGATAAGGTGGCAACTATGGCGCCTAAGATCATCGCTGAGCAAAGAAAGATGTATAAGGGTGTTAGCGTCAATGTCGATTTCTATTCAGGATTCGTATACAAGATGCTGGGACTTCCTTTAGAGCTCTATACTCCTATCTTTGCCATGGCTCGTATCGTTGGTTGGAGTGCTCACCGTATGGAAGAGCTTGCTAATAATGGTAAGATCATCCGTCCTGCTTACAAGGCAATCGGACCGGATATGCCTTACATTCCTATGAACAAACGTGTGTAATATTACAAACACAACTTAAAATTTGCATTAAAAAAGGATGCCACTTTTATGGCATCCTTTTTGTAGTATTCATACATCAAATGACGACCGGATTGTTCCGTTTCTACGAAACTCTCACAATCATCAAATATTCAGGAAGTTCTTAACAGCCTTCTCCATATCTGCAACTTCAACAACTGTGTCATGACGAACAGGTGCGTTTCTGATTGAAGATACTGCTTCAGGTATCTCAAGTCCTGCCTTAGCTGCAAGCTGATCTGCAAGCTTGAAATCGTCCTCATCTTCTGCCTTATCGATAGAACCAAGTACGGCTCTTGTAAACTTGAATGGGCTAGCTGTTGATGCGATAACTGTAGGTGTGTTATCGTTTGTATCTTTTTTATACTGGCTGTATACGTGACTAGCTACAGCTGTATGAGTATCAATTACATATCCTGTATTATCGTAAAGGCTCTTGATAGCTTCTTTAGTCTCATCTTCTGTAGCGAATCCGCCGTAGAAATCAACGAGCTTAGCTTTCATCTCAGGAGTGATATCATACTTACCTGTCTGAGCAAGGTTCTTCATGTATGCAGCATCAGCTCCTGCATCATCACCTGCGATGTGGTAGATAAGTCTTTCAAGGTTAGATGAAATAAGTATATCCATTGAAGGTGAGCTTGTAAGAACGAAGTCTCTGTTTCTGTCATAGCTTCCTGTCTGGAAGAAGTCATACAGTACCTTGTTGGAGTTACTTGCGCAGATGAGCTTACCAATAGGAAGTCCCATCTTCTTAGCATAGTACGCTGCAAGGATGTTACCAAAGTTACCTGTAGGAACTACAACGTTGATTGTATCTCCATCAGCGATCCTGTCTTCTGCAAGAAGTCTTGTATAAGCATATACATAGTAAACGATCTGAGGAACAAGACGACCTATATTGATAGAGTTAGCAGATGAGAACTGGAATCCAGCCTTATCCATTTCAGCTGCAAGGCTGTCATCTGTAAAGAGCTTCTTAACGCCTGTCTGAGCATCGTCGAAGTTACCCTCGATACCGATAACGCATGTGTTATCACCAGTCTGTGTTACCATCTGTTTTTCCTGGATAGGGGATACGCCGTGCTTAGGATAGAATACGATGATCCTTGTCCCCGGAACATCTGCAAAGCCTGCAAGAGCAGCTTTTCCTGTATCACCACTTGTTGCTGTAAGAATTACGATCTCGTTCTTAACGTTGTTCTTCTTAGCAGCTGTTGTCATAAGATATGGAAGGATTGAAAGAGCCATATCCTTGAAGGCAATTGTACGTCCATGGTAAAGCTCAAGGTAATATGCTCCACCTGCCTCTGTTAATGGAGCTATCTCTTCTGTGTCAAACTTAGAATCATAAGCATGCTCGATGCAGTACTTAAGCTCTTCTTCAGTATAGTCTGTGAGCAGAAGCTTCATAACTTCATAAGCTGTCTGCTGATAATTCATCTGTGAGATTTCTTTTAATGTCTTATCAAGATGTGGAATATGATCAGGTACAAAAAGTCCCCCGTCTGGTGCAAGTCCGCGAAGCACTGCTTCTGATGCCTTTACCTTAAGATCTGCCCCTCTTGTACTTGAATAGATTACATCTGCCATGGATATTGCCTCCCTGTACGTGGAAAATATAAGTGTGGTATGATAAACTTGATTTAACTTTAATGCACATTGTACCATACAACACTCATCAAAGGGAACAAGCAATTCAAACAAATAATGTATATTTATGCATTAATTTGCCATTAATATTGCATATACAGTTTTTTCCCAGATAAAACGAAAGTACTTGTATAGTAGCTGCGTTCTACACATGAGGTTAAGTTTGAAAGTGCTCCACTTTCAAACCCGACTTGGTGTCGAAAGCGCCACCAATATCGAACCATTAGTCACTCGTTTCACTCGC
>CAMVNV010000077.1 GCA_947168935.1 uncultured Butyrivibrio sp.
AACACTCAGGCATCAGCAGAGGGCGGCGAAGCTATTTCTGCTTCTGACATCAAGATCGGTGTTATCTACATCGGTGATGAGAACGAAGGTTACACAGCTGCTCACATGGAAGGTATTGACCAGATGCAGGCTGCTCTTGGAATCTCAGATGACCAGATCATCGAGAAGACACTCGTTCCTGAAGATGAGTCTTGTACAGACGCTGCAGAAGACATGGTAGATCAGGGATGCAACATCGTATTTGCAACAAGCTTTGGTCACGAGTCTTACCTTATGCAGGTAGCTGCTGAGCATTCTGATATTCAGTTCTGCCACGCTACAGGTTATCAGGCTGCTTCTTCAGGCCTTTCCAATTTCCATAACTATTTTGATAACATCTATGAAGCAAGATATGTTTCAGGTGTTGTTGCTGGTCTTAAATTAAACGAGATGATCGCTGATGGCAAGATCACAGAAGATGATGCTAAGGTTGGTTATGTTGGTGCTTATCCTTATGCAGAAGTTGTTTCTGGTTTCACATCTTTCTATCTTGGTGTAACATCTGTTTGTCCTACAGCTACTATGGAAGTTCAGTACACAAACAGCTGGGCTGACATGACAGCAGAAGGCGAAGTTGCAACACAGCTTATCGCTGACGGATGCGTACTTATGAGCCAGCACGCTGATACAACAGGTGCTCCTACAGCATGTGAGTCTGCAGGCGTTCCTTGTGTAGGTTACAACGTAGACATGACAACAGTAGCTCCTACATGTGCACTTACATCAGCTACAAACAACTGGGGAGTTTACTATACATATGCAGTACAGGCTGTACTTAACGGCGAGGCAATGCCTGCTGACTGGACAGCTGGTTACGGCGAAGGCGCTGTTGCGATCACAGCTTTAAACGATGCAGCAGTTGCAGAGGGAACAGCTGATAAGGTTGCTGAGATCGAGAAAGCTCTTGCAGACGGAACACTTCACGTATTCGATACAAGCAAGTTCACAGTTGGTGGTAAGAGCCTTGAAGATGCTATCGCAGAAGGCGGAGATTTCGCTAAGTATGCTGATTATGTATCTGATGGATATTTCCACGAGTCAGAGCTTGCATCTGCACCTGCATTCGATATCATCATCGATGGCATCACATCCAATGCAAAATAATGAGATGAATTGCATGATGCAATTTTTCTCATTATTGAGAGTTGAATGTTTATGTAATATAACTCTTGGAATCAGATCACTTGAAGAAATCTGATTCCGATAATCAGAAATAAGAAATGAGATTATTATGGAAAATTATGCGATAGAACTAAAAGGTGTTACAAAACGCTTTGGTAGCGTAGTTGCCAATAATCAGGTAGATCTCGCCCTTAAAAAGGGCGAGATTCTCTCTATTCTTGGTGAAAATGGAAGCGGAAAGACTACCCTCATGAATATGCTTTCCGGTATTTATTATCCGGATGAGGGTCAGATCCTTATTAATGGCAAAGAAGTTTCCATCAACTGCCCCAAGGATGCTTTTGATCTTGGAATAGGTATGATCCACCAGCATTTCAAGCTTGTTGACATCCTCACTGCAGCTCAGAATATCATTCTGGGTCTTGATGGTGGCATGAAGCTTGATATGAAGAAGATCAATCAGGAGATAGATGCCCTTGTAAGCAAGTATGGCTTTGACCTTACTCCTGCTGAGAAGATCTACAATATGTCTGTATCTCAGAAGCAGATAGTTGAGATCGTCAAGGTACTTTACAGAGGTGCAGATATCCTTATCTTTGATGAGCCGACTGCGGTTCTTACACCTCAGGAGACAGAGCGTCTTTTTACAGTGCTTAAAAAGATGAAGCTCCTTGGTAAGTCTATCATCATAATCACTCATAAGCTTAACGAAGTTCTTGAGATCTCAGACCGTGTTGCTGTTCTTCGTAAAGGTAAGTGCGAAGGCGTAGTTGAGACCAAGGACGCTACCGTAGAATCTCTTACAGAGCTTATGGTAGGAGAGAAGGTAGAGCTCAACATCCAGAGAAGTGATCCTAAAAAGCCTGAAAAGCGTATTGAGATGCGAGGCGTAACTGTCAGAAACAGTGAAGGTCTTTCTATTCTCAAGGACATTTCATTTGTGGCAAAAAGCGGTGAGATCCTTGGAATTGCAGGTATCTCCGGTAATGGCCAGAAGGAACTTTTAGAAGCTATAGCTGGTATACAAAAAGTAGACAGCGGCGAGATCTTATATTATCCGCCAAACAGCACTACTGTAGAAAAGCTTTCTGAAAAGACAGTAAGAGAGATCCAGAACCTTAAGATAAGCCTTTCCTTCGTTCCTGAAGACAGACTTGGAATGGGCCTTGTTGGTTCTATGGACCTTGCTGATAACATGATGATCAGAAGCTATAGATCAGGTGACAGCAGATTTTTCACAGACAGAAAGACTCCTCGTAAGCTTGCCAAGAAGATCGTTGATAAGCTTGAGGTTGCAACTCCTGACATTAACACCCCTGTAAGAAAACTTTCAGGTGGTAATGTTCAGAAGATCCTTGTAGGACGTGAGATCGCACTCAATCCTGATGTTCTCATGGTTGCTTATCCTGTAAGAGGACTTGATATTACTTCATCTTATACAATCTATAACCTTCTCAACGAGCAGAAAGAGAAGGGCGTAGCTGTTATGTGCGTTGGTGAAGACCTTGACGTACTTCTTCAGCTTTGTGACAGAATACTGGTACTTTGCGAAGGCAAGATCAGCTGCATTGTTAATGCAAAACTCACTTCCAAGGAAGAGATTGGTATGTACATGACAGGTGCCAGAAAGGCAGGAGTTTAATGAGCACTAATACTAAAAAAATATCGCATAAGACTCTTCACCTTACAAAACGTGATTCTATCGCTACTTGGAAGGCATGGGTTATCAGACTTATTGCAGTACTTCTTGCACTTATCATATGTGCATTTGTTATTGTAGGAATTACAGGAGAGAATCCTTTAAATGTTTACTCGGGAATAATAGACGGTGCAGTAGGGTCTAAGCGTCGTATCTGGGTTACAGTCAGGGAGACTGTAGTTCTGCTACTTATTGGTGTAGGCCTTATGCCTGCATTTAAGATGAGATTCTGGAACCTTGGAGCAGAAGGTCAGATTCTCATGGGAGGAGCTGCTGCAGCAGCACTTATGATCTATGCAGGAAATTTACCTCCTGTACTTTTGATCATTCTTATTCTTATAGCATCAGCCTGTGCAGGTATCATATGGGGATTTTTACCTGCATTTTTCAAGGCTCACTTCAATACCAATGAGTCTTTATTCACACTGATGCTCAACTATGTCGCTATGCAGATCATTACCTTCCTTATCGTATTCTGGGAGAATCCATCAGGATCTAATTCTGTAGGTATCATTAATTCTGCAAATAAGGGCGGCTGGTTTCCAAAGATCTTCGGATCTGACTATACTCTTAATATAATAATCGTAGTAGTAGTAACTGTTGTTATGACAGTATACATGAAATATACCAAGCATGGTTATGAGATAGCAGTAGTTGGTGAAAGCCACAACACAGCTAACTATGCAGGTATCAATGTTAAGAAGGTAGTTGTTCGTACAATGCTCATTTCTGCCGGAATCTGCGGTATTGCAGGTGCTGTTATAGTAAGCGGTGCAAGCCACACGATCTCAACATCTACAGCAGGCGGACGAGGCTTTACAGCTATCATCGTTGCATGGATGGCTAATCTTAATCCGCTTGGAATGCTCCTTGTTTCTGCGTTCCTCGTATTCATGCAGCAGGGTGCGATCCAGATCGCATCTCAGTACGGTCTTAATGAGAATGCATCAGATATCATTACAGGTATTATCATCTTTTTCCTTATTGGATGTGAATTCTTCATCAAATATAAGGTTAGAGTTAAGAAGAGCGAGGAGGATGCAGCATGACACTTCTTCTTACATTTTTAGTTGCAGCGATCGGACAGGCTGTGCCTCTTTTGTTCGGTGCAACAGGTGAGATCTTAACAGAAAAATCCGGTAACCTTAACCTTGGAATTCCAGGTATCATGTATATGGGCGGTATTTCAGGTCTTATGGGAGCCTTCCTTTATGAAAATAATGTTCAGGATCCTTCAACATTTGTTGGAGTTATGATCGCTTTGGTGGCATCATTACTTGCAAGCTGCCTTGGAGGCCTTCTTTACAGCTTCCTTACTGTAACACTTAGATCAAACCAGAACGTTGTAGGTCTTGCACTTACTACATTTGGTGTTGGCTTTGGTAACTTCTTTGGTGGTTCACTTTCAAAGCTTGCAGGCGGCGTTGGGCAGATTTCTGTAGCCCACACTGCAGAAGGATTTGGAGCATTCCTTCCTTCTTTCCTTCGAAATATACCTGTTATTGGTAAGGTTTTGTTTTCATATGGCTTTTTGACATATCTTTCTATAGTTATTGCTGTTATAATCACATGGTTCCTTACAAAGACAAGAAAAGGACTCAACCTTATCGCAGTTGGTGAGGATCCTGCAGTTGCTGATGCAGCAGGTATTGATGTTGTGAAGAATAAGTATTATTCAACTTTAGTTGGCGCAATGATCGCAGGACTTGGTGGACTTTATTTCGTAATGGAATACCTTCACGGAACATGGTCCAATAACGGTTTTGGTGACAGAGGATGGCTTGCAATAGCTCTCGTTATCCTTGCCCTTTGGAATCCTACCAATGCTATCTGGGGATCACTTGTATTTGGTGCACTATATGTTCTGTATATTTATATCCCGGGACTTACAAGAGCATCATCCGAGCTTGTAAAGATGCTTCCTTACGTAGTAACTATTGTGGTACTGGTTCTTACAAGTAAGCGTAACAAGCCTGAAAATCAGCCGCCGTCAGCACTTGGAAGGGCGTACTTCCGCGAGGAACGGTGAGATAAATATTCTTCGAATATTTATCTCTAGACGTGCGAAGCACGTCCGGGTAAGTGAGCCTTTTCAAAGAATAGAGGAGAACACATGAAAAATATTGAAAAGAACAATGAAGAAAAGATATTGGATGCAACTCTTCGTGTAATTGAGTCTCATACGATCAGTGGTACTAGGATCAGTCTTATTGCTAAAGAGGCTGACATGCTTCAGTCTAATGTTCTTTATTATTACAAGACCAAGGAAGAGATCCTTGTGGCAATGCAGAAGAGGATTCTTGATATTTTCCCAAAGCTTCGTGAGGAACTTCGTGACAATACTGAAGATACTCTTGAGTCAGCACTTGAGGTTTTTTCCAAGAATGAAGAGAATCTTTTAAAGAACTTCCCGGAATACAACCATGCTGAGATGGATTTCTGGGTACAGAGCAGAACTGATGAGGATACTAGAGTTCGTTTTGCAGACTCTTATAATCTTTGGAGACAGGAGATTAGAGAAGTTTTGGAAAAATACGTTCCTGATCTTCCCGAAAATCTTAAGAAGATCCTTCCTGCTCAGTATGTTTCAATGCTTGAAGGCTTTACAATTCAGTATCTTATTGATGAAAAGAATATGGATATGTCAGAATACTTCGCTATGAGTAGAGAGCTTATCCTTAACACAGTTAAACCTTATATGAAATAATAGATAATTTCACTTATGACCTGGAGATGCAGGGCACATTTAGTGATGACCAAAGGAGAGACAGACATGAATTTTCTGGAAGAACGTATTGCCTCAGACGGACAGGTAAGGGCAGGAAATATATTAAAGGTAGACAGCTTCCTTAATCACCAGCTGGACGTCGACCTTCTTGATAAGATCGGTAAGGCTTTTTACGAAAAATATAAGGATAAGGGCATCAATAAGGTTCTTACTGTTGAGGCATCAGGTATTGCAATTGCCTGCATGACAGCACAGTATTTCCATGTTCCTGTAGTTTTTGCCAAAAAAGCTAAGAGCAAAAATCTTGACGGAGATCTTTATACATCAGTAGTTCATTCCTTTACTTATGATAAGGACTATAACGTAACGCTTGCCAAGAAGTTCCTTTCATCAGATGACAAAGTTTTACTTGTGGATGATTTCCTTGCAGTAGGTAAAGCCATGAACGGCCTTATCGATATCTGCAATCAGGCTGGAGCGCAGGTTGCCGGAATCGGTATTGCAATTGAAAAGGGCTTCCAGGATGGAGGTTCAAGACTTCGCGGTGCAGGCTACGATGTAACATCACTTGCTATCGTAGATGCTATGGACGAAGAAAAGGGACTTACATTCAGAGTTCAGGAGTAAGATTATTATCATATCCGCTGAAAAATCCGATATAAGTTAATGATAGCTTTTTTATAAGGCTATTATGAACTTATATCGGATTTTTTTGCTTAGGAGAAATTTGGATGCGTTCTTTGCGAAGCAGGATTACTGTAACAATGCTATGCGTTATATTTGTAGCGCTTGCATTTGCTACATTACTTAGCGCAATTTTCATTCGAAGGACTGAAAGCCGCAAGTCTGAACAGCTTCTTACCATGCTGGGCGAGACTGGGGCCAGGAGTCTTGATTATTATTTTGACAGTGTTGAAAACTCTGTTTTAAAAGTCACATCCTATGCTGAAAATGACCTGAATAGTATAGAAGATTTTGATGATGCACAGTTTGAAGAGCACATGGAAGCTGTTCGTGAGTATTTTGGAATAATGGCCAATAAGACCAAAGGCGTTTTGACTTATTATTACCGAGTAGATCCGTCGGTTTCGAATGCGGTCAAGGGCTTTTGGTATATAGATCTTGATGGTACTGGCTTTGAGGAGCATGAAGTAACTGATATCACGCTTTATGACGTGGAGGATACCTCCAAGCTTGTATGGTTCAATGTTCCCAAATACGAAGGAAGGGCAATATGGCTTCCGCCCTATATTACAGATAATCTTGATGTTCGGGTTATTTCCTACGATGCACCTGTCTACTGGAAGGGGCAGTTCATTGGAGTTGTGGGTATAGAAGTTGACTATTCCACGATGGCAGAAGTGGTTGACGGAATACAGCTTTATGATAACGGATATGCTTTTTTAGGTGATGATGAGGGTAATCTTTTTTATCATCCACATATTGATGTAACAAGCCTCTCCTCTGGCTTTTCTATAGATATACCTTATGAAGATAATAAAGACAGCAATCTTGTAAGATACAATTTTGAAGGTGAGGACAAAATAGCTGCCTGTATGCCTTTAAGTAATGGTATGTGCCTGTATGTTACGGTTCCTGTCTCTGAAACCAAGGGAGCCTGGCAGGGGCTTATCCTGAATATCGTAATGGGAACCGTTGTAATACTTATAGTGGCAAGTTTATTTCTGATGCTATATACAAGGCGCATTACAAGACCACTTGAACAGCTCACTGAGGCTTCAGATAAGGTTGATAAAGGTAATTATGACTTTGTACTTACCTACGACGAGGAGGACGAGCTTGGAAGACTTACAAGGTCCTTCAAGATCCTGTCTGATAATGTTAAAGCGCATATAAGTGACCTTAATGCTCAGGTATATACTGATTCCCTCACACATGTCAAAAATAAAGGGGCGTATACAGAAGCTATTGAAGAGCTTCAACGAGAACTTGATGAAGGAAAGACTGTTCCTGAATTTGGAATAGGCTCTTTTGACTGTGACAATCTTAAACTTATAAATGACAGGTATGGTCATGATAAGGGTGATATATACCTGTTAACAGCCTGCCGCGCTATCAGTGATGTATTTAAGCATAGCCCAGTCTTTAGATTTGGCGGTGATGAATTCTTTGTATTATTGAAAAATGAAGATTATTATAACCTCGAACGCCTGATCCAAATGTTCGATTACCAGGTCTCAGTGATCAATTCCATGGCCCAAAATCCCTGGGAAAAAGTATTTCTATCCAAGGGATTTGCCCTGTATGATCCAAAAGAAGATAACGCTGTATCAGACGTAGCACAGCGTGCAGACAAGCTTATGTACGAAGACAAACGTATAAGGAAAAGCAATCAGAATGAGAATTCTGAAAACTCCATAAGATAGAACGATTCATAAATAATTAATCGATATTCCGTGATATAATTGTATTAGTATATATTTTTTGACAAGGCTTTTTCACATGAGGTTTATGGTCACATTTCCCAAATCCATGAACTCAAAACTTAAAAATTCAACTGCAATGACCGATATATTTACTTGGAAACCTTCATTAAAAAGATGAAAGGAAGAATAGGTCTGTGAGCGATTTTGAGCCGCGAAATACAACAGATGAGCTAACAGGGCTGCCTAATTTCGCCTCTTTTATTGCAATGGCTCAGCATGTACTTAACGATCCTACCGAACGTAAGGATATTGCGTTCGTCTATTTTAATCTGGAAAATTTCAGATCCTACAACGAAATATATGGACTTCCGGCAGGTAATGACTGCCTGGTTACTGTTGCACGCACGATCGAGGCTTTTTTTCCACAGGAGCTTTGCGGGCGTATTGCTTCTGACCATTTTGCAGTACTAACAGATAAGGCTGATCTTGAATTCAAGATAGTGGCCGTATGTGAAGAGCTTCTCCCGTTCAGGATGGATACGCACCTTCAGATGCGCGCCGGAGTATATCTACCAACTGAGAAGGATTTTGACGCTCATAGCTGCCTCAATAAGGCAAAGGTTGCCTGCGACAGCATAAGGAAGAAGTACGACACCATGTTTGCTTACTACGATTCTTCCATTGATGAGAACTTCCAAAGAGAGCGTTTTATAATCGAGAAGCTGGAAAAGGCAATAGAAAACAGAGATATCAAGCCTTACTATCAGGCTGTTATCCGGGTTCTTACAGGCGAAGTCAGTGGATATGAGGCTTTAGCAAGATGGGATGATCCTGAGATTGGCAGAATATCTCCCGGAGATTTTGTTCCGATTCTGGAAAAATATCAGGTCATCAAAAAGCTTGATCTTTACATAATAGATTCAGTATGCAGAGACCTACGGGAAAAGATAGATAAGAGCATTATGGTAGTACCTGTTTCTGTTAACTTATCCCAGCAGGATTTCTTCGGAGATGATATCGTTACAGAAGTTGATGGTATAGCTAATAGATACGGCCTTTCAAGTGATCTGTTCCATGTGGAGGTAACAGAATCTATTTTTGCAACAGATCCAAGAAGGATAGGAAGCTGCATTGACAGATTCAGAGCACTTGGATATCAGGTATGGCTTGATGATTTTGGAAGCGGATATTCATCCCTCAACATGCTCAAAGATTTCAAGTTTGACTGCATCAAGCTTGATATGATGTTCATGAGAGGATTTGAAGAAAATCACGAAACCAGAGTTATCCTTCGTTCTATTATCAATATGGCCAAGAATCTTGGCATCCAGACAGTTGCGGAAGGCGTAGAGACTCAGAAAGCGTCTGACTTTCTTAAGAAGATCGGGTGTGAAAACATTCAGGGCTTTTTGTATTCATGTCCGGATAATATAGAGAATGTTTTCGCATCATCTCTAAAAAGAGAGTCAGAGGGTATGAGGAAATACTATACAAGGATAGGAAAAGTCAACCTCCTGTCAGCTAACCCTCTTGATGTCCAAAATACCGGCATGGATTCTGAAGGTCTGCCTATGGCGATCATGGAGATGAGGAGAGACAAACTCATCTATTTGAGCTGCAATCCGGCTTATATGGGTCATCTTGCTGAGCTTAATATCAATACGCTTGAGGAGGCAGAGGTATTCCTTAACCAGGGCAAGCGAAAGCTGCCTTCAGTATTTGTAAATGCTGTAAACAGGTGCAAGAGCTCAGGCAAGCAGGAATCCTGCGACTATGTTATAAATGGTCAGAATTGTACCTTCCAGGTAAGGCATATTGCAACTTACAGGAACAGATCTGCTTTCCTTATAACAAGTATCAATATGTCTGTATATACGCAGGCTGCAAGATCAGAGAAGCAGAAGGCTCTTCTTAAGTTTATCTATACCCAGTACAACAAGATAGACGTTTTGGATCCGGAAGAGAAGACCATAGACAATATTTATATAAACAGTTCTGAGTACGTAATAAATAGCACTACCATGTCCAGCGATGAATACAGTAGGGCTTTTATAAAAAGCAGTGTTCATGAGAAAGATAGGGACAGATTTGTAGAATTTTTTGTCAAAGAAAAGATACTTGATAAGATATCAAGGACCAATAAAGAATTTGTAACTGAATATTTCAGAGTCAGAGACAACGAAGGCAACTATAGATGGCAGAAGTTTGATGTTATCTATATTGAAGTCAAGAAAAAGCCTAAATTCCTTGTATGCATAAGCGATATCGATATTGACCGTGTAAGAATGCTTGGTGAACTGGATGAGAAGAAACATAAGCTTCCGAGAAATCCTGCTTTTATGTGGCTTTCAAGCCGCGAGTTCTCCAAGATGCTGGGCTATAAGTCCTATAATGACTTCCTGGACGGAGCGTTTTATTTTGAGGTCAATCTAACTCAGAATACAATTATTGATATGCATTTTAGAGAAAAGAGCAGCTTAAGCGTAAAGGATTACAAAGACAGGTGCAACGATTATCAGGGAGTAGTACAGGATCTCATAAATGTTTCAGTAGATATACAGGATCTTGATGCGGTAACATCTTTTTACAACAGGGAAAATATAATAAGAGAATATAATGCGGGAAATGAGTTTGGATCAATAGAATACAGTTCATATGCCTGTGGCAAGAGGACTTGGATACATTCCATATATCATGTTATAAAGTCGGCAGAGACAGGTGAATTGTTCGCATACTTCCTCGACTATGATGTGGACGAATACCACAGGAAGATTCTTAAGGAAAAAGAGGCTGTTGAGACAGATTTCCTTACCGGCCTTTCGAACCGTTACAGTGCAGTTCCGGTTATTCGTGATTACCTGTTCAAGAATCCGGAAAGTTCATCAGCTCTTATCATGATGGATCTGGATGATTTCAAGCATGTTAACGATAAGTATGGTCACAGCGCCGGGGATGAGATGCTAAAAGCCGTTGCAAGAAAGCTTAAGGATAAGTTTGAGATGTACGGCCTTGTATGCAGACTTGGCGGCGATGAATTCTTAGGGCTTCTTATGAATAAGTCCAAGCAATTTACGGATGAATTCCTGACAGATCTTCTTTCAAAACCTGTGACTATCGAATATGAAGGTAATATCATAAGCTGCAGAATGTCAGCGGGTTACTCAATGTATCCTTCACAGGGCAAGGAATATCACCTTTTGTATCAGATGGCTGACAAGGGCATGTACGCAGCAAAACGATCAGGAAAAGGTCGTTTTTGCATCTATACACCGGGTGAAGATGAGGATACCTATAGCAAAGTCGAACTTACGACCAGTGAGCTTCTTGAAACAATGCCAGCTGCATTTGCTGTATGCGAAGCTTCAATGAATAATCCGATATTACTGGTTAACAGTAACTTTACAAGGTTCTTTAGATGCAACTCTGTCACACAGCTTTACAACTTATGTGATGGTCATATGATCAATCTTGTGACTCCGGAATCAAGAGATAAGGTCATTGATGAGATCCACAGCGGATACGATAACTATTCGGGACAGATCATCAAAATGCTTCTTGAATTCAATCTGTATGATGGCAACACATCCAAGAACATGTGCCATATCAGACTTCTCAAAACAAGAGAGGGCAACAGGCTGCATATAATGATCACTTAGAACAAGGTAGCGCTTATGCGCAGAAAGCGGGGTAACTATGATATTAGTAAAATCTCAGACATTTACAACAGAACGTGAACTTAATGAGTATATCCTGAATAAGATGACAGATCCTGTGAAAAAAGATCCTGCTTTTAAGGTTCATAGGATCACACCTGTTGTACTTACAACATCAAGCGGAAGAGGTGAGGAGTTTTCTATTAATTCTACAATCAACTATGTCCTTGAAAACGAGGAAACATTTGTAGCGCCAAAGAAATAATGGACGTCAGGAGGATTATTTATGGGTGAGAAGTATAATATATGTCTTGATATTGGAGGAACCAAGATACTTGGAGCTGTATTTGATGAAAAGGAGAAGATCACATACAGACTCAAAAAGAAAACTAAAGAAGGCGGTGACAGTGCGGGTAATGTAGAAGAAGTCATTATCAGCGTTGTTGACGAGCTTATAAACGAATCAGGAATTGATAAAAAAGATATAGGAGCTATTGCAGCAGGTGCTCCTGGTGTTATAAATCAGAAAGACGGAATAATCCTCTTTTCCCCGAACCTGCCCTGGAAGAATTATGATATAAAGTCCCCGATAAAAAAGAAATTCGGTGTACCGTTTTTTATCGGCAACGATGTTAACGTAGGCGTTCTGGGCGAGTACAAGTATGGAGCTGCCAAGGGCTATAAGAATGTTGCCGGTTTCTTCGTTGGAACAGGAATGGGCGGCGGACTTATCTTAAACGGAGAACTTTTTACAGGTAATGAGTTCAAGGCTGCTGAATACGGTCATATGATACTTGACCCTGAAGGCCCTTTGTGTAACTGCGGACAAAGGGGATGTCTTGAGGCATTTTCAAGTAAGCAGGGTATGTCCGGATATATCAGACAGCAGGTATCCCGTGGCCGTAAGAGCGAGATGGCAGAAGCTGTAGAAGGCGGCGTATTTAAGTCTAAAGTCCTTAAAAAAGCTTTGGAAAAAGGCGATAAGGTTGCCATGGAGGCTGTTGACAGAGCCTGCCACTACCTTGCGATCGCATCAGGCAATATGATCAACACCATAAGTCCTGATATCATCGTATATGGCGGCGGTGTAATGGAAGCTGTGGGCGATATCTTTATGGAGAAGATACTTGCAGAAGTAGACAGATACTGCATGCCGTCCATAAGGACCACTGTGGACCTTAAGAAAGCAGCGCTTGGAGATGATTCCATACTCTACGGCGCACTGTCGATGATAAAGAGTAGTAAGAAATAAGATTAAATTAAGAAATAGTTGCAATCCGGCCTCTGGTTATCTTGAAATGTATGCCAGAGGCCGTTTTCATGCCTTTTTTATAGAAAAGAACTTATAGAAATGCTATAATATTGGGGATGATTTGAGTCTTTGATGGGAGATTTTTATATAATTTTCTTTGCTCCTTTTACCAAAAAACTGCCATGAGGAATAATATGGAATATGTATTGAAACATTTTGATACAGATCTTATACATTTTAAGATCATAGAGAATCTTGCAGACCCTGTTTTGCAGATTACGCAGATCAATGAAAAGCAAAAGCAGTTGTTTCCGATAGGAATGGAGATAACGGATAAGGGCCTTGCATCCTGGCTTAAAAACAGGGCGATTCCAAAGAACAGAGCATATGTAAATGCTTTTCTTGCTAAATGTGGTCTTAATGCTAACAGACCCATGGACGTTATTTCAGTATGCAAGGGTCTTTCTTTGAATGACTCTTATTGGGTTACAGAAGCTGATTTTAAGGGGAGTTTTGAGGATAATAATCTTTACGATAATAATTTCAGTAGAGTCCTTGCAATGATAGCTTTTACCGGATATGGAAGTAACGCAAGGTCTTCTCTTGCTTCGTCACCTGAATTTACAACTAATGGAATGTTACCAAAATGCTGGAGGCGTATTGATGGTAAAGTTTACCTATACAAAGGTGCTACATCAGGAGCTTCTAATACTGGTAATGAGCCATACTCAGAGCTGTATGCCTATAATATAGCAACTTCACTTGGCATGAATGCTGTTCCATACAAAATCTCTAAATGGAAAAAACATTTATGTTCAGCGTGTGAATTATTTACCAGAAAGGATCTTTCGTTTGTGCCTGTTGGAAGAATTATTAAAACAGGCGGAATGAAGGCTGTAAGGAAGTACTACGAAAAACTGGGGCAGGAATATGTTGATGCCCTTAATGACATGATTGTTTTTGATGCTGTTATTTATAATACAGATCGTCATTATGGTAATTTTGGGCTTCTTGTTGACAGCGTAACCAATGAAATAGTGGCTCCTGCGCCGCTATTTGATCATGGTAATTCCTTGTTTAATCTTGCCGGAGATGAAAACTGGTCTGACGAGAAATTGCTCAAACAATATGCTGATACACTTTTGCCATGTGTCTATGAAGATTATATAGATGAGGCAAAGTCAGTACTTGATGATAGACTAAAAGAAAAACTACGAGGACTCCTGACATACGAACTCAAAAGGACAGGAGCGTATAATTATTCTCAGGACAGGCTTAAAATGATCAGCAGGCTGGTCCGCGAAAGAGTACAGGAAATATTGAATTAGTTTTAGGAATATTCAAAATATTGTTGATACTTTTATACATATGAAGCTGGTTATCTATATTTAATTGATCATCCTGGCATGGTATGTATATCAACATACTCTCGTGGAGAGTAGCCATATTCCTTACGGAAAGCTTTGTAAAAGTTAGAGTAATCGTTGAAACCATAAGTAATATAAGCCTGACTTATTGGTATGCCGCTTAGCATCTGATCGCGGCATCCGGCCAGGCGTTTTTTTACTATATATTGATGGACGGAGAGACCGAGTCTGTTCTTGAATTCATGTACGATGTAGGACTTGCTGACAAAAAGCTTTTCTGCAAGGATGTCCAGAGACAGAGCATCAGTCAGGTGTTCATCTATATAGGTTATGAGTTGTCCCATCATGTCTGTGTTTTCAGGTACGCTTATCTTATGTTCAGATTCGTAGACGTATCTTGTGAGGGTCAGTAGCAGCTCAGATGAATATATTCTAAGGAAAGCATCGTGGCCATAGTGCACGGTGCTTATTTCTTCTAGTACGGTTATTGCTTTTGACTGAACCTGGCCAAAGAGGGCGGATTCCAGGTGATGGATGAATCTTCCTTTCTGGGCTTCATCAATGAGGTAGGCATAGTCGGGAGAGATACTTACCAGCTCTTTAAGGTACTTGTCGTTTATCCAGAAAACGAAACGGCGGTAAGGGGTAGGATTTTGTTCTTTACCTTTATTTTTAGGGGCGGAACGCCTTGCTATTGCATGATGCCTTACACCAGGAGGGAATACGACTATATCGCCCGGGACGAGTTTTATATTTGGCTCTGCCACATTTTCAATCTCCATAGCTATGTCGCCTTCAAGGAATATATAGAATTCATAATAATCGTGCGAATGCATCTCAACGGGTTTTATTGTCACATCGCTGTAATAATAAAGCTCGAAAAGATCTGAAAGCATGGTCTGTCTTGTTGTAAAATCGCTTCTGAGTTCTCGTCTCATATTTAGAATTCTCCACAAAGTTGGGAATCTCAAACTTCGTACATATAGAATTAGTGTAAGTCTCGATTATTACAGAGTGAATTCTATATGTGTGAAGTTTGGGCGGGTGATACGAATAGTTATATTATCTTTAAAATATAGTAATTCATAGCACTATTATTATATTGCCATTTTTGCAAACTATGCAACTTTTTTGTCAATTGAATTATAAGTAGAATTAGCAGAAAATAAGCAATGTAATCGATTTCAGTATGATCAGTTGCTTATAATAATTACAATAACATACTCAAACTTTCAAGTTGCTTTGGGGAGACGATAACGTAGACTTGGAAGATTCCGCTAAAATCCTCGAGCGTTATCCGTACGAGGAATGTTCAGGGGCATCGTTTGTCTAATCGTACAGAAACCTAGTGCATTCGACTACCATAAAGTAAGCAGCCACAGCCCCTATGACGAGTGGCAAGGTAGCTCGAGGATTATTTTAGCGGAATCTTCCCGCAACAACCATTATTCTCCCCAAAACAACTTGGAAGTTTGGGCAATATAAGAGATAGGAGATTTTGCATTATGGAAATGACACTTCGTTGGTATGGTAAGGAGTTTGATACTGTTAAGCTGTGGCAGATTAATCAGATTCCTGGAGTTAAGGGAGTTATCACAACTCTTTATGACAAGGCAGCAGGTGACCTTTGGACTCAGGATGAGATCAAGAAGCTTAAAGCTGACGTTGCAGAAGCTGACATGCACATTTCTGGTATCGAATCAGTAAACATTTCTGATGATATCAAGATTGGCGGTGCTAAGCGCGACGAGCATATAGACAACTACATCAAGACTCTTGAGAATCTTGGTAAAGAAGACATTCACATGGTATGTTACAACTTCATGCCAGTATTTGACTGGACCAGAACAGAGCTTGCAAGAAGAAGAGCAGATGGCGCTACAGTTCTTGCTTACAACCAGACAGATGTTGATAAGATCAATCCTGAAGATATGTTCGCATCCATCAACGGCGACATGAACGGAACAGTTATGCCAGGCTGGGAGCCTGAGAGAATGGCTCGAGTAAAAGAGCTTTTCGAGATGTACAAGGATATCGACGAGGACAAGCTTTTTGCAAACCTTGTATATTTCCTTGAAGCTATCATGCCTGTATGTAACAAGTATGATATCAAGATGGCTATTCACCCTGATGATCCGGCATGGAACGTATTCGGACTTCCTCGTATCATCAATAATGAAAAGAACATTCAGCGTATGATGAAGGCTGTTGATGATGTACACAACGGTGTTACATTCTGCTCAGGCTCTTACGGTACAAATCCTGAGAACGACCTTCCTCAGATGATCAGAAATCTTAAGGGTCGTATCCACTTTGCTCATGTTCGTAACCTTCAGTTCAACAGCTTCCAGCACGAAGACGGAAGCCAGGTTACAAGCTGGACAGGAGAGAAGATCCCGGTTGGTCCTGCAGATTTCGAAGAAGCATGCCACCTTTCTTCAGATGGAAGCTTCGATATGTATGAGATCGTTAAGGCTCTTTATGAGACAGGCTTTGACGGACCTATCCGTCCTGACCACGGCCGCATGATCTGGGATGAGAAGGCAATGCCTGGTTACGGCCTTTATGACAGAGCACTTGGTGCTTGCTACATCCAGGGACTTTGGGAAGCAATCGAGAAGAGCCACAGATGAGAATAAGCTGAAAATCTGTAATAGGATATAGATAAAAAATGTGGATTGAGTACGATAGAAAGTCCATTTGATAAAGAATTTAAAGATATAAATACTAAAGAGGATATCAATCATGAAACTTACAGTAG
>CAMVNV010000078.1 GCA_947168935.1 uncultured Butyrivibrio sp.
CTCCATGGGCAGCCGTTTTTTCTGCTTCCTGCGCATGAACGGCTGTTTTTTCTGCATTTGCTGCGTGAGCGGCTGCTTTCTCTGCATCTGCTGCGTGAGCGGCTGTTTTCTCTGCTTCTGCTGCGTGAGCAACTGCTTTCGAGGCACTTGTTGAATCTTCTACTGCCTTTGTAGCACTTGATGCTTTATCGATAACATTTGTAGATCCAGCTGCGCTTTCTGCTGCTTTTACCGCATCAGACGAATTATCTGCTACCTTTGTTCCATCAGCTATGTTATTAAATGTTTTTGAAGCATCGGATATATTATCGGCTGTCTTTGATGCATCTTCAGCAACCTTTACAGCATCACCTGCTTCACCTACAGCTTCAATATAGGTTCCCACTCCTGCTGTTGCTGCATTCATTCCCAAATTCCCAAGAAAACTATCGCGTGCATGATCAATGATTTCTTCTTTCGACATGCCGTCATAATAGTTGTTGATTGCCTCAGGAGCAGTATCAGTGAAAGTATCTACAAGCGTATCGCCAGCAACTGTCACAGCATATCTTGTTAGTAAACCACCTCCAACCTTTTCGGCAACAGCTCCTGCAATTTGTTCACCACCACATACTGCGCTTACTGCTACAGTGGTTACAACTCTTTCTGTTACATGGCCTGCTGTGTACCATCCGGTGTTCTGGGTCTTTTCTGCATTACGCTCCCATTCTTCTATCTGCTGCATTTCTTCATGGCTTTGCTGAACTGCAAGATCATGCTCGCTAGGGACAAATATTTCATCAAGGCCAAGAGCATCGTAAGCTTTATCACCTAGTGCGTCAAGAGCTTTTCCAATATTATAACCTGTCTGTGTAAATCCATCCCAAAACGCTTCTCCTTCGCTTGTTTTACTCTCAATTTGTTTGTAATAGACAGCCTGATCAAAAACCTCTTTGTCAAAATCTTTTCCAGTTTGATCTTTATAGTACTCTTCAAATGTCATATAATTGTATTTATCAGAATCTGGATTTTCAGGGTCTCCAGCCATATATTTATACATACAATCGACATACTCTTTTTCTTCTGGGTTTGCCTTCCAGTGTTCATCTACTAACTGTTCAACCTTTTTCTCCTCATAATCTGTCATCTGATAGCCTTGGGTATGGGCTCTGGCAAGCAACCCTTCATCACTATTATGAAAGGCATCTATTTCATCTTCCGTATCTCCTCTATCTATTCGTTCTTGTATTGCATTATATGTAACTTCCTCTGAACCATTCTTTGTTGTATCGTCATACATATCTTGCCACATATTGTGCTCAGATACAGATGCGCTAGCAAGAGTCTCTCCATCTGCATCAGTTATGCTGACAGTAGTGACAAGCCTGCCATCTTCTCCTTTCTCAACAGCAAAACTTGTAACTTTACCTTCTGGACGGCCATTCGTTACATCAACTTTAACTTCATACTCTTCATTAAGTGCTGTCCAGGCTTCACCACACCGATACTTGTCAATATAAGTATCCATTCGCTCAACGACTGTATTATCGACCTTTATCAGATATTTGTCATAATGTACCTCTGCTTCATATGCTTCACCATCTACCCATTTGGTTTCCCACCTGGTCTCTTGTCCTTTGAAAAATGTGATACTGAATTGATCATAAAATGCTGTAAGTACTTCTGTGTTATCACCATAGTATGCATTAACATATATAATCGATATCGCCTCAGCTGTAGCCTCAGTCCATACGCTCGCATTCCTTGTTGTAGATCTGATGAAATCCACCATAGCCTCTGTATCATTTGTTGAATTCCATATTTCAGCGCATTCAACTTCCCATGGTTCTACTCTTCCAAGAGGGGTATAATCTAAAGCCATTGCCACATTTTCATCTACTTCTGCATTATAGGCATCTGCAATATTCTGGTCATATTCTACTGTTTTCTCAGTATAGTCTGTAAAAGTCTCCTTATAGTTATTGATCCTCTTTTGTTTTCTGATAAACTCATCTTTACAATTTGCCAGAAGATTCATGGCAACTGCAAATTGTGGATAGTTCAGATCGGATACTGCTTCTATTGCTTCATCAAGGAGCCCGTCTTCCTCTTCTGTTTCTGTATAAGCTGATTCACAGTGAGATATAATTGAATCTTTATACGTATAATCATACATGAGCGTTCCTAATTTATCAGGACGTCCAAATCTGATCTCCGTTTCATATTCATCTGATTCAAGGGAGAGATAAAAATCATCGCACTGGTTAAGTAGCTTGACAGCACCAGTTACAGCATCTATTGTGATGCCTTTTATGTTACAAAGCCTGGTTTCAAAAAGTGGTCTGTATATCTGTTCAAGAAATGCATCGTACAAAAGCCTATATTGCTCCGCTGCGCTTCCTTTCCAACCTTCTTTGTTTACGAACAGTTCTGTAAGAGCATCTGTCTGATCTGTATCAAGATTCCAAACATCTGTATAATAATCAATAAACCATTCTGCTGTATCAACCAGTACACCATATTTGACCCATATAACAAGCCCTCCACCTCCTTGGCCTGTATCGGCATCTAGTACACTATAAAGAGCCATTTTTCCTCCAATAAAACTAATATATCCGCCGTAAATTCTTCACGACGGATATGCTGTTAAAATCAAACTGTCATATATTTATTTCTTATTCTACTGATATACTTACATCATCTATAAGTGATCCATCAGCTTCTTTACCGGTATTGGCAGCATCAGAAAGCCTTTCTGAAACAGTCTGAAGCTTAGCCACATATGAACGCATTGCTTCTCCTGCTGCAGTGTACTGGCTTAAAAATGATGGAGCTGAATCTCCAAATACAGCAGCTGTACATAAAGTAGCTACCTCTGAATCAAGACAATCAAGTATTGTTGTAAGTTCATCTGCATAATCTGAATATTCCTGCGCCTGTCCCAGTAGTTTGGTGGTGCTTAAAGATATCTCATTGGCCATTGCTATTATCCTCCCCTTAGAATGTCATTGCTTCTGTGGCTGACTGATCGAATGAAGTATATGTTGTATCAGAATCTACTGCGTATGCTTCAATTGCATCTGTTGCATCAATAAGACACATCATCTTCTCAGACAAAGCTGTATATGATGCATCAAACTGATCAGGTGCATCTCCAAACCAATCCTGAACTACTCTTGTCTTAAGATCTTCAAGGTTATCGAACCAGGTTTTAAGTCTTACCTCGATGTCATCGATATTTGCTATTACTGTTGTAAGTTTTCCTTTGTCAATTCCTACTACATCACTTTCTGCTGGCATTTTTAAATCTCCTTTCAAATTGCATTTATTTCTTTTCCTGCTCTATATCAGAACCTGTATACAAATTCCTCGTTGGCGAGGGTTATTACATCGCCGTTTTGAATCGTCTGTGGCTGTCCGGGATTAAGTCTTCTATTATTTACAAATGTTCCGTTGGTTGAGTTATTATCAGTAATACTTGTTATTCCGTTCCTACTCTCTATGGTTGCATGCTGCCTTGAGATGGAGCTGTTATCTTTGATACAGAAATTAACATGAAGGCTGTCTTTACCTATAGTGAAACTGGGCTTATCAATAACACAGTTTTCGTTATTGCTCCTGCGAATCAGGGTTCCGTATGATTCAAACATACTTCCTGAAGAGCCGGAGCCAAGAACTGAAGTCTCCATGCCATTACCGCCAGAGAGCATCACAGTTTCACTTCCATGATAATCAGGTGTCAGGACCGGTCTTGGACGAGGCGGTTCTTCTTTTTCTTTCTTGCTTTCTTTGATACTGTTTTCTTTAATCTTCGAGCTGTTCTTTTGACCGATGAGTACAATGATCAGCATTATCATGATTACTAAAAACAAAAAAGCAAACGCTGATGCTGCGATCACGACTCCAAGTGGAATCTGATCAAAGAAGCCTTTATCTTCTATAATGACTTCTTCCTGAGCAGTACTGCTTTCAGCACTGTTTCTGGCTTCATATTCTGATGTTGTGACCTTGCTGTAAGTAATGCCCAGAGCATCAAGGATCCTAACAAGTTCAGCGCAGTCTACTGAACAATAGTATCTTCCGTCCTTGGTCTGCTCATTGATACCTATGACGTATCCGCTACTGTTGATGAGCGGACCGCCGCAGTTATTGCCTGTTATCAGGCAGTCGTGTTCTATTACCTGTATGTCATTATGCGTTTTATTGTTGGCAATGCTTCCGGATGACATGGTTACGTCGTCCTGATCATACATTACGGTGTTGCGATCATATCTGACGGCATATGGGAATCCAAGAGCATATACTATCTCTGTTGCCTTGTAAGGTTTTGCACTTGACAGATCGTCAGATGTAAGGATTGTCAGTGGTGTTCTATTATATAAAGGCTGAGAAAGCTTAACTACTGCGATATTAAGTTCAGGGCTTCTTGTTATTACTTCTGCTGCTATAGAAACGTCACCTTCTACGACTACCTTGACAGACAACTCTATCTTGTCCCAGTCTTCTGCTTCCTCATCTACGCCGATTGTAGTAAATGCATCATCTCTTGTAGCCTTGGTTGGTGCTACGACGCTGTTGGTTGTAATAACGTATTCGCCATCTTCTGTATTACCTATAAGGAAACCTGTGCATCCGAGTATTATGAACTCTTTGCCTGTATCATTTGTATATATGCTGTTAACCTGGACTATTCCATTGGTAGCATCAGCGACAGATTCAGGCAAAGTCACAGAAGGCGTAGATGACCCTTCCGCAGCACTTGCTGAACTCATATCTTCCTGGGCATCATAGGGTTCTTCAGCTTGTGCCGACGATACAGCAGATGATGCCTGTTCTTCTGTAGAACTCTCCGTACTGGAAGCACTGTCTTTAATACTGTTAAAACCAGATAGGGCCTGTGCCTGAATCGGCGCAGTTATGACGCCTAATCCTATTACTACAGAGCAGGCAATTGTCGTGATCTTATTTAATTTGCGGCTGAACATGTTACTCCTTCATCAAAACACTTACACTAAACAATTAATAGAAATGGTATAGTTTCAATCAATAAATCCTGCGAGAATTAAATGCTGTGAACACAGCAAAATAGATTATCAAGATAGATAATTTACTTATTAAACTTTTTTCATCTCCCACAATTTAAAACCAAAACTTCTTTTCTCTGAGCACTTTTTGTAAGAAAATCCCTCTTTTTTCTTACGGCTAAAAAAATACAAAATAATAATAGTAATAATAACGAGAAAATGCAATAACTTTTATTTAAAAATTTTCAACAAATATTCAAGCCCAAATTATGAATATCTTTCCAAATAAAAAGACAGCCACAATCGCGAATGCGACTGTGGCTGTCTGCGTTTTTGACAATCAAGAAAAGATTATTTAGCTTCCTTAACCTTAGCCTTTTTGCCTGTAAGTCCAACAAGGTAGTTAAGCTTAGCACGTCTAACTTTACCCTTACGAACTACTTCAACCTTCTCAACAAGTGGAGAGTGAAGAGGCCATGTCTTCTCAACACCTACGCCGTAAGCGATCTTACGAACTGTAAATGTAGCGCGGTTTGAACCACCCTGGATCTTCTTAACAGTTCCTTCGAAAACCTGTGTTCTTGTACGCTCACCTTCAACGATCTTAGCGTATACCTTAATAGTATCACCAGTTTCGAACTTAGGTGCGTTAGCATTCAGCTGCTCTTTCTCGAGTTCTTCAATAATTGTCATCTTTGTATCTCCTTATAATGGACGTTCTATAATGCCATGTCTGCTTACCCTCGGTAAACCAGCAACAGAGGACCGTCTATTTATTGCAACTAAAGTATAATAACACATGAGATGTCATGTAGTCAAGATATCGTTTATGATTTATGAATGTTTTTATCTTGAATACGAAATTCTCTTTTATTTCTTATCTTCGCTCTCAATAAGGCGCTTGATAGCGTCTACTGCTATCTCGATAGCCTTGCCTGTGTCGTGTACCTGAGGATTAGGAAGACCGAGCTTTGCACGCTCCTGGTTAGCTACTGTAAGGAGGATCGTACCACACTTAACCTTAAGTGTAGGTGCAACTGTATATAAAGCTGCAGACTCCATCTCAGAAGCCAGTACGCCGCATCTCATCCATGCTTTCCATTTATTCTCAAGCTCATAAGAAACGGGCTTCTTTTCAGGCTCATGCTGGCCATAGAAGGAATCCTTACACTCTACAACACCTACGTGATAAGGGTATTCCTTAGCTTCTGCTGCATCCACAAGTGCTCTTGTTACGTTAAAATCAGCAACAGCAGGGAACTCAATAGGAGCATACTCCTTACTTGTTCCTTCCATTCTTACGGCGCCGCTTGCAATGATAAGGTCACCGCCAAGAACGTTAGTCTGCATACCGCCGCATGTACCAACCCTGATAAAGGTCTTAACACCGCATCTGGCAAGCTCTTCCATACAGATAGCTGCAGAAGGGCCACCGATACCTGTTGATGTAACACTTACCTTACGACCGGCAAGCATTCCTGTATAAGTTGTAAATTCGCGATTCTGTCCGACTTTTTTAGCATCTTCAAAATAAGCTGCGATCTTCTCGCAACGGCCCGGATCACCCGGAAGAATAACATACTCGCCTACCATCTCAGAACTAACGCCAATATGATACTGCAGTCCTGATCCTTCGGTATAATCAATCATCATAGCCTCCTGAAATATGATAAAAAAAATTGTTAATTGTAAAAATTCAAAAATCAGACAACGCCATTAAAAATATCGGCATTACAAGCTGAATCCTTAAGGCCTTATCAATTCCCCACCTAAATACTGTAAAAAAACTTAATTCTACAAAAAGCGAAAAAATCCAACGCTTAAAGCTTGCAAGCATGAAGCTTTTAGGACGGGGCAAATAAAATCAAAAGTCGATTTTGAAAATGTTCTTGATTTTTCTTAGTGCCTTAGGAGCGTGAGTACAGCGTGTTTACGGAAGCGGATAAGACACTTAGAAAAATCAAGGTTATTTTCATATGAGACGTTGATTTTATTTGCCCCGTCCTAAAAACGGCCGCTAAAGCTTACATAAGTCCATCCATAACGTGGATCTTCATAATGTTAGTATCGAGATTTACATCAAGAATACACTGCTTGATGGCAGGTATAAGGACGTTTGGTCCTCCATCTGCTCGCTCCATCTCATAAACGTCATTAGCACCTGTCTGAAGGACATCTATGAGCTTTCCGAGCTTATTGCCATCTTCATCCACGATGTCAATTCCAATGAGATCCTGAACGTAGTATTCACCCTCTTCGAGCTTAACTGCCTTTTCTCTTGGAACTGTCAGTATATTGCCGCGGAATCTCTCAACCTGATTGATGTCATCGTATTCCTTGAACTTAACAATGACAAACTTTTTGAAAAATCTGACACTCTGAATATGAAGAAGAACTGCTCCCTCACGCTCACTCTCCATAGTAACTTCTTTTAAAAGTTTAAAACGCTTAGGATCATCTGTTGTCGGAAATACGTTAACTTCTCCGCGTATTCCATGTGTAGATGCAATTACACCAACCTGAAATTTCTGTGTGTATGGCATATAGTCTCCTTCTTGATCAAGTGTTATCTGAATTTTCTGTAGCTACGTTTGCGTTTTCACCAGCGCCGCTCTTCTTGCGTCTTCTGCGCTTTTTGGGCGGTTTGGGCGGATGAGCCGCTATCCATGCTTCGTACAGCTCCGGACGTCTTTCCTTGGTTCTTTCAAGTGACATCTGAAGACGCCACTCATCTACCTTCTTGTGGTCTCCTGAAAGAAGGATCGCCGGGACTTTTTTGCCCATCCATTCTTCAGGTCTTGAATACTGGGGGTATTCCAGAAGTCCGTCGGTAAAAGATTCTGTCTCAGCTGAGATGTCGTTATTAAGAACGCCGGGAACCAGTCTTGAGATCGTATCGATCATGACCATAGCCGGAAGCTCGCCTCCTGTAAGGACATAATCGCCGATAGAAACATAGTCTGTAACTATCTCTTCAAGAACTCTCTCATCAATGCCTTCATAGTGACCACACAGGAAAATAAGGTCATCAGCCTGAGCAAACTCAGCTGCCAGCTGCTGGTTAAACACCTTACCCTGAGGGGTTACATATATGACGCGCTTTGTGTGAGATGAATCGATGCGGCTTTCGAGGCTTTTGTAGCAGTCATAGACAGGCTGAGCCTGCATCAGCATCCCTGCTCCGCCGCCATATGTATAATCATCAACTTTTTGATGTTTTTGATCTGCGGAATAATCTCTTATGTTGATACACTCAAGAGATATAAGATTCTTACTCATAGCCCTTCCAAGAATACTGGTAGAAAGGCCCTGTGAGACCATCTCCGGAAAAAGAGTCATAACATGGAAATCCATTGTCACCTCATTCAAAAATCATATTTTCTAAAAAAATAAAATCTTCCCACAGACTTAAACCTTAAGTCTGTGGGAAGGCAAATTCATTTAGCTCCCGGAAGCTGTAAATGGTTATACTGTCAGACAATTTCAACGTCTACGTGCTTATCTTCGCGTGTAGATGCTGCCTTCACAACAGAGCGGATTGCTTTTGCTATTCTACCCTGCTTACCAATTACTTTACCCATATCAGAAGCAGCAACGTGTAACTCAATAGTGATGTTACGGCCGTCGTCCTTCTCGGTAACAACAACTTCTCCCGGATTATCGACTAAAGCCTTTGCGATTACCTCGACTAATTCTTTCATAGTGATGTCCACCTCCGGCTATCGTTGTCTTTAAAGCATTAGGAACTTCAAATTTGGATTAGTTCTTGTGAACGCCTGCCATCTTGAAGATCTTAGCTACTGTATCTGTAGGCTGAGCACCGTTAGCAAGCCACTTCTGAGCCTTTTCAGCGTCTACCTTAACTGTTCCAGGATTTGTGTTAGGATCGTATGTTCCGATCTCGTCAACGAACTTACCCTGTACAGGAGCCTTTGCATCACTTACGATGATTCTGTAGAAAGGTGTCTTCTTCTTACCAATTCTCTTTAATCTGATCTTTACTGCCATTTCTAATATCCTCCATTAGATAAAAAATAAAAAATAGTTATTATATGAAAATCAGTCTATTATAGGCTGTTTCAAACAAATTGTGTATTAATCCATGTTTAATCCGGATAAAAAACATATCGAATCAAATTAGATCTTAGCAAAAGTTAAATTCTTTAGAAAAACTTGTTGTTGCCACCAAACATTCTGCCCATGTTCATCATATTGCCAAATCCGCCGTGCTTGCCTTTTTTCATTCCGCCAAGCTGCTTCATGACTTTCTGAGACTGCTCAAAGTTCTTGATGAACCTGTTAACAACTGCTATATCGTTACCTGAGCCATCAGCAATTCTCTTCTTTCTTGAAGGGCTCATGAGCTTAGGATTACGTCTTTCCTCAGGTGTCATTGAAAGCACGATCGCTTCCATTCTTGCAAGTTCTTTTTCATCAGGGAGCTGATCAGAGCTTATTTTGTTGCCACCGGGAAGCATTGAAAGAATACTTCCAAGTCCGCCAAGCTTACGCATCTGCTTCATGCTCTCGAGATACATCTCGAAGTCGAACTTACCTTTCTTGAGACGTGCGGCCATGTCTGCTTCTGCAGCGATGTCCATCTCCTGATTAGCTTCAACAGCCTTATCAATAAGAGTGAGCACATCTCCCATTCCCAGGATACGGTTAGCCATACGATCAGGATAGAACTGCTCAAGATCTGAGAGCTTCTCGCCCATACCTACGTAGAGGATAGGCTTGCCTGTAACTGCTCTTGTTGAAAGTGCAGCACCGCCTCTGGTATCACCATCAAGCTTAGAAAGGATTATGCCATCTACTCCGACCTTCTCATTGAACTCGGAAGCTACGTTAACAGCTTCCTGACCGGTCATGGCGTCTACAACGAGGATAGTCTGGAATACATCGACTTCCTTCTTGATATTGATGAGCTCATTCATCATGTCCTCATCAATCTGGAGACGTCCGGCTGTATCAAGGATTACAACGTTCTTGTTGTTCTTTGATGCATAGTCAATGGCATGCTTTGCTATATCAACAGGTGATACGTTAGTTCCTTCTTCATAGAAGTCAACCACCTGCTTCTGGGCATTAACACGTAACTGTTCGATAGCTGCAGGACGATATATATCGCAGGCTACAAGCAATGGGAATTTACCCCTTGATTTGAGCTTGCCTGCTATCTTGGCTGCGGTAGTTGTCTTACCCGCACCCTGAAGACCTGCCATCATGATAACAGTTATCTCCTTACCGGGTTTGAACTGAATCTCAGTTGTTTCAGAACCCATAAGGCTGATCATCTCTTCGTTAACGATCTTGATGACCATCTGGCCAGGATTAAGGCCGTTCATAACATCTTCGCCGACTGCTCTCTCCTGTACAGCAGCTATGAACTGCTTTACAACCTTAAAGCTAACATCAGCTTCAAGAAGAGCCATCTTAACCTCTTTAAGGGCTATCTTAACGTCTTCTTCAGTGAGACGACCTTTGCCGCGAAGTTTCTTAAATACATTTTGTAGTTTATCAGATAAGCTTTCAAAAGCCATTAGATAAGTTCCTCTATTATGTGGTCGGATAATCTGATGATCTCCTTCCTGTCAGGGAAGTCTTCGTCAGTATTATCAATTATGTTTTTCATCTTCTGTGCATCTGCTCTTATGGCATTAAATCTTGAGATCATATGAAGCTTGTCTTCATATCCCTGCATTGTCTGTGTACATCTCTTTATCAGATCATGCACACCCTGCTTGCTGATGCCGTATTCTGCGGCGATCTCATTAAGCGACATGTCATTATAGACCAGATCTTCGTATATTTCTTTCTGATGGGCGGTAAGCAGATCTCCATAGAAATCATACAGCATGCCCTGTTCGATGATCTTGCCGACCTCGCTCATGTAAACACCTCAGTCACACATCTTACAGTCAATTTTAAATGCACAAAATGCGCACATAAAATATGCGCCTTGACTATAATACATGAGCAAGGGATGTGTGTCAAGTATTTTTTCTTGACCCCTTAACAAAATCCAATATTAGTGCCCTCGCTTATACCTTACCGCGTAGCGCTTATCAGATATTTGCAACATAGTCAGACGGCAATTTCCCTGTAGCCTTGCGAAATGCCTTACAAAAGGATGAGTAATCGTGGAATCCCGATTCGATAGAAGCTGACATGGCCGGTTCTCCTGCGATGATCAGATCTCTTGCACGCAGGATCCTTTTTTCCATAATGTACTGATGAACACTGTAACCGGTCTCAGCCTTAAAGATACGCATCATGTGATACTTGCTTATATAGAACTCGTCAGAGATCTTGTCTATGGACAGATCATCTCCAAGATGCTCCATAATGTAATCGATTATGTCTATGACCTTGCGATTGTATCTGGCCTTTTCCATAAATGCATCAGGGTGCTTGAAGCAGGCTTCATTAAGCCCTATTAGAAGCTGGATCAGGCTCACATGGATACGTAGCCCTGCGCAGTAAAGCTCTTCTTCAGACTTAAGGACCTCTTCCAAAGTCCTGAACTTGTCCATAAGCTCAGATGTGATACCCGCATCAAAATGAACCAGATTGGTTCTGGTCTTTGAAGTCATATTAAAACAAAGATCAAGGTCATGATCCTTTGTTTTTCCGGAAAGCTTTTTGCCCTCATGGACAGTAACTTCCTGGGTTTTACCAAGACGAACAAGCGTTTCAGGCTTAACATAAAGCACGTAACGCTCATAGCCTTCCTTAGCGGAAGCTGTAACCTTATGAATACTGTGATGGGGAACAATTACGATATCATAGGGACGAAGTTCATATTCACGGCCTTCAACCGCATACTGAACATCACCTCTTAGGAAAAAAACTATCTTGTCAAAATCATGATAATGCCAGGGCGTATCTATAGCCTTGGATTCATCTATGTGAAAAAGGCGGAAATCGCAGTTAAGATAGCCTTTCTGCTCATATTCTACTGAGGGATTGAATTCTTCGGACATGCTTACCATCCTTTTTGAACACAGATATTGAGATCTACTTCGCCTTTTATACCATCTATCTTGCCTGCTGCTGAATACTGCCAAATCGTAAACTCATATGGGAAGTAAAGAGGAACGCCATAAAATGCTACCCACTTATCGATACCTTCAAGCCTTGACATATCAAGTATAAGAGCAAAGGTCTCGTTATTACCATAGATCATGGGAGTATAGCCGGCGCCCTTAACTGTATCGCAGAATTTAAGAGCTATATCTGTCATCTCGTCCTGAGATACGCTCTGAGTTCTATAATCAGCGCTGTCAGGCCTTTCAATATCGATGACTACAGGATATGTAACTTCGTATGGCTCAATAGCATCAAGGACAAACTTGGCTTCTTCCAAAGCTTCATCTTCATCAATTGCTGAAGAATAGAAATATACGCCAACTTCGATTCCAGCTTCGATAGCGCCTTCGATGTTGGCTTTAAAATACTCATCTTCTACTATCTTGCCTGTTGATGTGCCTCTGTTACCAACTCTTATAAAGACATATTCAACGCCAGATGCTGCAACATCTTCCCAGTTGATCTCTCCCTGGAACTTGGATACGTCAAGACCAAGTGTGCCGAGAACTGCAGCATTTGAGCCCTTGTATTCAAGGATTCCTTTATCATTTTTGGCAAAATCAGTTTCAACAAAAGAATTAAGTGCAAGTGACTTGTCGATAGGAATAAAGTAGTATCTTCCATCCTTTGCAATGAGGATCTGATCAGGGAACATGCTGCGTACAGTAGATGTAATGCTTGTACCTGACTCAAGCTGCTCTCTTACTGTATCGAGAACTTCCTGTTTTGCCTCATCATAACCGCCTTCATAAGCATCTGTCACCATGGCATCTGCTTCAGACACGGTATAGTAGCCCTCTTCCTGGATGGAATCAAGCTGTGCCCTGTAGGCTTCATTTTCTTTTCGGAGTGCTGCATTTCTAAGAAGAATGGCAATAGAAAAGGTCAAGGTAACTATAGCAATAAGACTAAGCAGAATGATCGATATGATATTCTGAGTAGTTACTGCCGCGTGAATTAGTTTCTTGTTCTTTCTATTTGCCATATTATTCCCCTGTTATGTAGTAATAATAGTGTACTGACTCGTTCATCTTAGGTCCAATTGCAAATGAAACAGTACACTAGATCTCATCATCAAAATAACTCTTGTAACCTTCGCCATAAATCTCAGTTGCAGAAGTTATGATCATGAATGCTTCAGGATCTTCCTCTTTGACAATCTTCTGTGCCTGAGGTGAGATCCTCTTTCTGACAACGCACATGATAACTTTCTTATCCTTACCAGAGTAAGCCCCCTGACCATATACGTGTGTCACACCAAGATCGAGTTCTTTGAGAAGTCTCTTGGTGATTGAAGCGTTTCTATCGGATATGATGAAAAGAAGCTTGGCTTCATCACTTCCATACAGAACCTTATCAAGAGCTATACCATTTATAAACACTGTTACGAATGCGTATAGTGCTGCAGGTATATCTTTAATAACAATTGCCGCAAAAGCAATAACAAAGACGTCTGTGATAAATAAAATACCGCCCGTCTTAATATGCGGATACCTTAGCCTCAGGATCTTGATGATAATATCAGATCCGCCGCTGGTTGCGCCCTGCTGGAATATTATTGCCATGGCAACACCGGCAAGGAGTCCTCCAAATATGGAAGCAAGGACCATATCATGAACGAAGAAGGCCTGGCCATACTTTTGAATGAGATCTGTGAAAAGAGATATCATTCCTGTCGCATAAAGTGTCGAACAGATAAAGTGAAAGCCGAATTTCCAAGTACCCAGTATCAATACCGGAATATTAAGGATAAGGAACCAGGTACCTGTACCAAGGGATATTTTAAGATCGCCTATGGTTATGCTTGATAAAATTCTGTTAAGTACAATAGCTACACCTGTAAAACCACCAGGCGCAATATTATTAGGATCACTAAAAATGGCCGTACCGATGCCGTAGAGAAAGGAACCGGCCGTGATCAACAAATAATTAACTATAAGTTTGGATAAGTTTTTACTCTTACTCATAGGAAAAACCTACCTTTGTGAGAGTATCTCAGATCTGGGTGGTAACCAGTCTGGGACGATATCCCTTTTCCTCAAGAGCCTGTGTGATCTGAGTCTTATGCTCAGTTCCATAGGCCTCAAGTGTAATTCGCAGCTCTACAGCAGCATTGCGATTTATTGATACGAACTGATTGTGTTCAAGTTTGATTACATTGCCTCCAAGTTCAGCGATAACGCCTGAAACTCTGGAAAGTTCGCCTGGCTTATCCGGAAGAAGAACTGATACTGTGAAGATCCTGTCTCTTCTGATAAGACCCTGCTGAACAACGGATGACATTGTGATGACATCCATGTTACCACCTGAAAGGACGCAAACAACCTTTTTATCCTTACATCTGAGCTGCTTTAAAGCTGCTACAGAAAGAAGTCCTGAATTTTCAACGATCATCTTGTGATTCTCGACCATATCAAGGAATGCTACAACAAGGTCTTCATCATCAACCTTGATGATCTGGTCAACATTCTCCTGAACATATGGGAAAATCTTATCTCCGGGAGTCTTAACAGCTGTACCGTCAGCAATTGTGTTAACTCCTGGAAGTGTAACTACTTTGCCTTCTTTGATAGAGGCATTCATACATGCTGCGCCTGAAGGCTCAACACCTACTACCTTGATCTTAGGATTAAGGAGCTTAGCAAGTGTGCTAACACCACTTACAAGTCCGCCGCCACCGATCGGAACGAGAATATAATCAACAGTAGGAAGTTCCTTAAAGATCTCCATTGCGATGGTTCCCTGACCTGTTGCAACGTCAAGGTCATTGAATGGATGAACGAATGTGTATCCCTTTTCCTTGGCAAGCTTCTTGGCATAAGCCTCAGCTTCATCGTATACATCGCCCTGAAGTACTACTTCTGCGCCAAGGGCCTTGGTACGGTTAACCTTGATAAGGGGAGTTGTTGTAGGCATTACGATTGTTGCGTGAACGCCGTACTGCTTTGCTGCATATGCAACGCCCTGAGCATGATTACCGGCGGATGCTGTAATGAGGCCTTTTTTACGGTCTTCATCAGACATTGTACTGATCTTGTAGTAAGCACCTCTAACCTTGTAAGCGCCTGTTCTCTGCATGTTCTCAGGCTTTAAATAAACTTTATTACCTGACTGTGACGAAAAATAGTCACTGTACATAAGTTTCGTCTCAAGTGTAACTTTTTTGACCTGCTCGCAAGCCTCCTCGAACTTATCAAGGGTCATCTTCTTCTCTTCCGACATTTCCTGTTCCCTTCCTAGTTGTGTAGATAGATATTTTCTTCTGCATGTTATGAACTGCAGATATATATATTTATAAAAACAGGATAAAGCATTTTAGTCTAATGTTCTATCCTGTTTTTATTACATGTTGTGATCAGTACATGTTTAGAACTTCAATGTACAAAAATCATCTTAGTGCCTTGTCAGGATATCTATAGCTTCCTCTTCTGTAAGCTGAGAGCTGTCCATCTCGCCTGATGAAAGCTTTCTTGCCACAATGTCCTGATCAAGCTTAACTCTTTCTTCATGATCAATATCAAAAAGAGCATCTACGAATTCCTGAGGCTCGAATCTTTCAAGATCGTCCAGTGATTCACCAACACCAATATATTTAACCGGTATATTAAGTTCACTAACAATAGCTACTGCTATTCCGCCCTTTGAGGTTCCATCCATTTTGGTAAGGATGATACCTGTAAGGTCTGTAACTTCGCCAAATTCCCTTGCCTGTGACATAGCGTTCTGGCCTGTTGTTCCATCAAGAACGATGAGGTTTTCACGCTTATAATCAGGAAGGTGGTTATCAAGGATCCTGTTCATCTTACGAAGCTCTTCCATAAGATTCTTCTTGTTGTGAAGTCTTCCCGCTGTATCTACTATCAGTATATCTATATCTTTGGCCTTGGCAGAGTTAACTGCATCAAAGATAACGCTCGCAGGGTCTGCACCCTCAGCGCCCTTAACAAGTGGAACGCCTGCACGGTTAGTCCACTCTTCAAGCTGCTCTGTAGCTGCGGCTCTGTAGGTATCTGCAGCTGCAACAAGGACTTTTTTGCCCTTGTTCTTATAGATTGATGCAAGCTTACCAACAGATGTTGTCTTACCAACACCATTAACACCTATGATGAAAAGAACTGATTTCTGATTCTCAAAATCGTACGCATGTTCATCAGTATGCATCTGTTCCCTGATGTCCTGGATCAGAAGATCACGGCATTCTACAGTTGAACGGATCTTCTTCTCTGAAACCTGGCTGCGAAGCCTGTCAAGGATGCGGCTTGTAGCGTTAACACCGATATCACCCATGATCAGTGTCTCTTCCAGATCATCGTAGAAGTCACCGTCAATTTCTGAATAGCCGGAAAAAACATTATCCAGCCCTTTTACCATATTGTCTCTTGTTTTAGAAAGACCACCTTTGAGCCTTGAAAAAAATCCTGCCACTAGTTCGTTAGCTCCTTATCAATGAGATTAACACTTACAAGTGCTGACACACCCTTTTCCTGCATGGTTATACCATAGAGTCTGTCTGCACTTTCCATTGTAC
>CAMVNV010000079.1 GCA_947168935.1 uncultured Butyrivibrio sp.
CTTTGTAAAAGGCGACTGGTACGAGTCTTCCTTCAAGGCGCATCTTGGTGATGTGTATCTTAATGGAAGATCCATGTACGAGGTCTTTTCCCAGAAAGAAGTTGAAAAGCCTGTGATGCAGAAAGCCTCCTGGAATCCGGGAGATACCCTTTTTGTGTGGTACTGCGAGCAGTCAAAAGACGGCCTTTATACTATATTTAAAGCTAACTTCAGAGGCTATGATCCCAATATAGAAAACGTTGAGATAAGTGTCAGATCCTCCTGCTTTTTCCCGAAAAAAGAGGGACTTGGCTACATAACCCTGTCTGGCTTTAAATTCTGTCAGGCGGCAACAAACTGGGCGCCTCCGACAGCTCTTCAGGAAGGAATGGTTGGTCCACACTGGTCCAAGGGCTGGATCATTGAAGACTGCGAGATCACAGAATCCAAGTGCTGCGGCATATCTCTTGGTAAATATCAGCAGCCCGGTAATGACAATAAATGGACAAGCTCTTTTATCAAAGATGGAACCCAGACCCAGCGAGACGCTGCTTGTCAGGCTGTAAACGAGGGCTGGGACAAGGAGACTGTCGGCTCCCATATAATCCGCAGATGTAACATCCACGACTGCGGCCAGGCAGGAATCGTCGGGAATCTTGGCGCTGTTTTTTCAACCATCGAAGATAACCACATTCATCATATCAATTGTAAAAAGAACCTTGCAGGTGCTGAGATCGGCGGCATCAAGATTCATGCTGCCATCGACACACTTATCAGAAGGAACAGGATAGACCACTGTACAAGAGGACTTTGGCTTGACTGGCAGGCACAGGGTACAAGGGTTACGCAAAATCTCTTCCATGACAATGTGCCGCCTGTTGGAGCGCAGATTAACAGCAGTCTTGGCCTTGGGGAAGACATCTTTGTGGAGGTATCCCATGGCCCGACTCTTATAGACAATAACCTTCTTTTGTCAGACATTGCCTGCAGGCTGTCTACCCAGGGAATTGCCCTTGTTCATAACTTTATCGCAGGCTCTTTTTCCTATGTTGGAAAAGGCTGTGATAACGGCGGCCGCATCTTTTCAACGGACAGATACACACCTTACCATGTCCCGCATTCAACCATGATCGCTGGCTTTATGACTATCCTTCATGGCGATGCGAGATTTTGTAATAATGTATTTGTTCAAAAGCCTGTCCGCGAAGATCTGATGATGTACCTTGAGGGTAAGAAAGCCGGCTTTGGCAAGATCCTTGATCTTAGCTGCGGAACAGTGGCCTACTCAGGTTATCCGTCACCTGATCAGTACTTTGCCGAGTTTAAGACAAGACCTGCTGTAAGGGATGCGTATTACGATCATCTGCCTGTATATTTTGAGGGCAACTATTACTTCAACGGTGCGCTTCCAAGTCAGGGCGAGAAGGATGCCTATACCGATACGAAACATCAGGTTATGTTCAAGATATCAGATGAAGGCAATGAATGCGTATTTACGACTAACCTTTTTGCTTTCCTTCCAAGAGGGGAAAAGAGGCTTCTGACATCAAACGAGCTTGGTCTTGCCTTTGAACCTGAGCAGAGATTTGAAAATCCTGATGGCTCGACCATCGTATTTGATACAGATATTCTGGGCGATCACAGAAACATACGACCTACTGCGGGACCATTTGAGAAGCCTTCAGAAAGATATGTTATCTTTAGGACGGGAAGCTTCAGACAGCCGGTTCTTATAGAAGGTGTGCGCCCTGCCCTTACAAAGGAGAGCATCATAGATCCGCCTGTTTCAAGGGATCAGGACCAGAATAATTCGAAGGATACTTCGAAGGATATTTCAAGAGAAGATATAGCAAAAGAAAAGAAAATATCTTCTAAGAATACACCGCTGTTAGAGGATTCTTTTGAAGAAATAATGTCCAAAGATGATTCTCAGGCTCATGACGTAGAGGGGGATTCATTCGAAAGTGATGATTCTTCATCCCGTGACAGAAAAAAGAATCTTCATTGTCAGATAGCTTTGGTGGATTGTGATAATATATCAGTGACCTGTAAAGAACAGGTAAGACAGGTTGCGGAGATATTTATAGAAGATAATATTGCCTGGGTACATCTTGAAGGTGATAGCGGAATCACTGAAATAGACTGCGCTTACGGAATATGTCATTATATTCCATCCTGGAGCATGGAAGCTGAAGATACAGTCAGCGTTAAGCGAAGTGATGGAACTATGGCACTTGGAAGGTGTATTGCAGCCCTTCTTCGTATATATATTGACAAAGACTTGCAGGACCCTGATATTATGGAAGAGCGTGTTAGCGCACAGGAAGGTCCCGTTCTTAGTCATTACGGAATACAGCTTCGCTTTGCAAAAAGGCAGCTTAAGCTTGTAAGGAACAAGAAGTTCCTTACACTACTTCAGGCAGCAGAAGCTGTAAGACGGGCATCCGGGGACGTGATCGTTGAAGAAATCGACGGGTAACACTTAACCTGGATTTGTATTATTATATGATAGTTGGAGTTTCGGATATGTATTGGTATTTTGTAAGACATGGTGAAACAAAGTGGAACAAGGAAAGGCTCTTTCAGGGAGCAACAGATGTTCCACTTGATGATTCAGGAAGAAATCAGGCTCTTGAAGCCGGTGACAGAATTAAAGCTAAGGGTATAACTTTCAAAAAGGTATACACAAGTCCTTTGGACAGAGCAATTGAGACAGCAGAGCTTATAACAGGAACGCCAAGAAGCGAGTTTGTAGTTGATCAGCGCATTAAGGAGATGTTCTTTGGTGAGCTTGAAGGAACAGACTACGACATAGTTAAGGCCAGGGAAAAAGACCTTTTTGAAGAGCCTCAAAGGTATGTTAACTGTGAACCTATTAAGGGTGTCGAGACCTATGACAGCATCGTAGGTAGAGCAGGAGACTTTATCTCTTTTCTCAAAGAAAAAGAAAAGGAATTTGGGCCTGACGACAATATTTTGGTTCAGACACACGGCGCGTGCATGAGAGCACTTCTTATTAACCTTAGAGGCTGCAGCCTTTCAGACTTTTGGAAGATCAAGGTTGGAAACTGCGAGTTTTTCTGTTTTGAATGCAAAGGCGGAGAGCTCTCAGAAGTAGATGTAGCAGAGCTTAACGAGAGCGTAGCAGGTGGCTTGGTATAAGGCGATAGAATTATCGCGGATAATTCTATCGCTAAGAGTTAATTATTCAAAGAATAATTAACTCCCCCCATATGGTGTCAAAAGGTACTTTTGACACTTACATCATATTATTAATATATATAAATCGAGGAAGAAATGGCACATACAAGTAGAAAATGGTATCAGCTGGACAATGCGGCCAAGATCATTCCGTCAACGGTCCAGGGAGCCAATACAAGAGTTTTCAGAATAAGCTGCGAACTGACAGATAACGTTAATCCCGCTATCTTGCAGGAAGCGCTGGATGAAGTAATAGAAGAATTTCCATATTTTAACAGTGTTTTGAGAAAGGGTGTATTCTGGTACTATCTTGAACACCGCGATAATCTGCACCCTTTAGTTGAGGAAGAGAACCTTCCTCCATGTTCACAGATCTATTTTCCCGGAAGAAGAACACTTCTTTACAGAGTTTTCTATTACAGAAACCGCATAAACCTGGAGATGTTCCACGTTCTTGCGGATGGAACAGGTGCGCTCATTTTCTTCAGAAAACTGGTGACAGTGTACGTTGCAAAAAGGTACAACCTTCAGCTTTCTGAATGGAATGAAGAGACATCATCCAAAGAGGAAAAAGATGATGATGCTTTCAGACACTTCTATCAGAGATCAGTTGGTCTAAAACAGCTTAAATCTCTTTCCAGCAAAAGAGCTTATTCACTTCATGGAGATTATGATCCGGACAGACAGCCTCACCTTATCGAAGGCTGCATCTCTGTTAAGCAGTTCAAGGAACTTGCCAAGCAGTACAATACTTCAGTTGGAATAATGGCAACAGCCGTATATATTGCATCAGTAATAGACGAGATGTCTGTTCGTGACAGGAAAAGGCCTATCGTTGTCAGTGTTCCTGTAAACCTTCGTCAGTACTTCCATTCAGAAACTACACGTAATTTCTATGGAACTATCACAATAGTATATGACCTATATAAGCAGGGCGAAGAGCTGCCTGAGATAATTGAATACGTAAAGCAGTCCTTTGCGGATCAGCTTTCAGAAGAGAACATAAGAAGCACAATGAATTCTTATGCGGCCCTTGAGCACAACATCGCAGTCAAGGTCGTACCTCTTTTCATAAAAAATATTGCAGTTCAGGCGATCAACAGAGTAGCCAAGAAGGGCGTTACAAGTACCATGTCCAATCTTGGTAACATTGATATGCCTCCGGAAGTTTCGATCTATATCGACAGATTCTCCTGCTTCATGACTGCAATCTCAGAACAGATCTGCGTTTCAAGCTTCAAGGACAAGATGGTCTTTGGTGAAGTAAGTGCATATACAACTCACGAGATCATGCTTCATTTCTTCAGAAGACTTGTGAAAATGGGAATTGACGTAGAAGTTACTAGTTCTGACCACAATGTGGACATAGATACCATCCTTAGCTGGGAAAAAGAACAGATCAAGGATGTAAAATTCGAAAAAGCCGAAGATGGAAACGGCGATATGGAAGGAGAGCCTGTCTGATGCAGTATTGTCCTAAATGTAAAGTTAAAGTCAGAGGATATAAGACAGAGTGTCCTTTGTGTCAGGGACGCCTTACAGGTACACCTGAGGCACCTGCATATCCTGTTCTTAAGAAAAGAGTATCAAGAGTATCCTTACTTAAGATCCTGACCTTCATTCTCGCAGTTATAGTAATAGTAATGATCTCCGCCAGATTCCTTCTGGTCCACCAGCTGGGAAAACCGGATGCAGCCTGGCCGGGAATGGTTATTACTTCAAGTATAGTTATCTGGATAGATATGGTAGTTGCCATTATGCTAAGGGGTAACATCCTAAAGCTTGTTACTTTTGAAGCTTATGCAGTAATGGTTATATCTTATCTTGCTGACCGTGTTTTTGGTAACCGCGGCTGGGACATAGCATGGACCATACCGATCACACTTGTTGTATTGCTATTATTTACTATACTTATTGGCATTGTAACCAAGGCACATCTTGAAGACTACGTCAATTATCTTATCTTTGATTTTGTAGTAGCCATGATACAGCTTATACCTATCATTAACGAGACTAATATATTCATGTGGCCTGCAGTAATATGTGTTGCTATCTACCTCATACTTGCAGCAGCAATCATTCTTTTCAGATTCAGAGACTTAAAGAATGCTTCAGCCAAATTCTGGAATATGTAAGGGAGAGTAATGTCACAAAAACAGCAGACTAACAGCGAAAATCTAAAACGCGGTCTGGCTTTTGCCTACCGTGTCGGCGATTACTTTGAGAACAGCGTAAGTGACATGATCGCCAACACTCACCTTGGAGTAGCTAAACTTGGTGACAACGAAGAACCCTCAATAGGCACCTGGTATAGAGTTGATATACCCCAGGGCATAACCGGAGACGGTTCAGAGTATTATATTTATGTGAAAAAAGGACGTTCCAGGAATCTACTTGTTTTCCTGTCCGGAGGGGGAGTAGCCTGGAATTCCTATACAGCAGCAAGGCCTTCTTCCGGCGGGACAATAACTGCCGGAATGCCTAATTTCTATTGGAGTAATTTAAGGCCTTTTACCCAGATCATGAATATCCGTTCTGGTATCACAGAGGATATAAATCCCAGAAATAAGTTCAAAAATTTCAGCCAGGTGATCATTACTTATGCAACTGGTGATCTTCACGTGGGCAATAATGATTTTACATATACAGATAGTGAGGGCAAAGAAGACGTCCTTCACTTCCACGGTTATAAGAATTTCAGATATGCCATGGAACAGGCAAAGCGCCTTTTTAAAAATCCTAAAAGACTCCTTATAGCAGGAGACAGCGCAGGTGCATTTGCGGTTCCTGCCCTTGCCGGTGAGATCTGTGATGACTTTTATCCTAATTGTAAGGACGTGACTCTTTTATCAGACAGTGGTCAGTTTTTGTATGATGGATGGAGAGATACGGCAAGAGATATCTGGAAGGCATCTGATGATCTGTGGCAGGCCATTACCTCCGATAATATCACGGTCGACTGGTACAAAAAGCTCTATAACACCTACGGTGACAAGTTCAGATACCTGTATTCAACATCAACACATGATTATCTTTTGAGCGCATATTATAACGATGTTGCCAACAAGGTCTTTGCTTCGGATAAGGATATTCAGGCAGAGTTCCATGAGCAGATGAAGGTGATGCTGACTCAGCTTAAAGAGATCAATCCGGGATTTCATTTTTATCTCAATAACTTCAGAAACAAAATGGTCATGAAGAGTGGTATGAAGGGCGGAACTATTCATACCAATATCAGGAACCTGAATTTCCACCTTGCAAACAGTGAAGGGGTTTCTATGGAAAAATGGCTGTATGATGCCATGCATGATAAGCTCTACGACAGCGGTATGAGCCTGTTGGAATGATGCCGCAGGGGGACGCGAAAGGCAGGTGCCATATCATTTGCTGGCACGCTTTCGCTCTTCCTCGCTGGCAGCGGTACTAAGCTTTCAAAGGACGAAAGCTAAGTACCGGCCGCTCGTAAAGGCCTGCAAATGATATGGCACCAGCCTTTCGCTGGTTTTCTGCGAGCTACAGGTTACAAGGTTCATGCTCGCTTGGGGACGCAAGGCACTCGCTTTGCTCTTGCTTACTACTTGCTATTATGGGGGAGTTTGAGCTTTTGAGGGACATGCTTTCTTTGGGTAATAGGCTGATAGAAGTAAAAACTGAGAATGGTAACTAAAAGGGAATAGGAATACTTTATGAAAAGAAACTTTAAAATGACTATTAAGTATGACGGAACCAGGTATCAAGGGTGGGAGTCCCAGCCTGGGGTGGAGATGACTATTCAAGGCAAGATAGAAAATGTTCTTAACAGGATGATTGAGGAAGAAAATGCTGAGAATGGTAGTCTGGGAAAATCTTCAAAATCTAATAAGTCTCTTGGAAAGATTGCTGACGATGGTTCTAAGATAAAAACCTCACAGGAACCGGTCAAGCTTATGGCTTCAGGTCGTACTGATGCCGGTGTTCATGCCCTTGGTCAGGTTGCCAATGTCCATATCGATACAACAATGTCTGCTGCAGATATTCAGAGTTATATGAACAAGTATCTTCCTGAAGATATAGCTATTGAAGACCTTAAGGATGCCTCTGAAAGGTTCCATGCAAGATACAATGCCCTTGGCAAGACCTACAGGTATACCTGTTACTATGGTGACAGCAAGCCTGTTTTTGACCGTAAGTATGTGACTGTCCTTGACCAGGAGCCTAATGTTAAGAAGATGAGGCAGGCAGCAGAGTATTTAATTGGTACACATGACTTTAAGAGTTTTTGCGCCAATCCCCGTATGAAGAAATCTACCGTAAGATGCGTTGATTCCATAGATATCGAGAAGGAAGGCCCTTATATCAGGATGTATTTTCATGGTAATGGCTTTCTTCAGAATATGGTCAGGATCCTTTCAGGAACCCTTCTTGAAGTTGGTTTTGGCAATATGACACCTGAAAGAGTGGGAGAAATCCTTGAGGCAAAAGATAGAAAGCTGGCAGGACCTACTGCCAAGGCTCAGGGTCTGTGCCTTATGCAAGTTGATTATTAAAACCCCTCCACATTGTTATAGGAATATGATATTATAATATATAGTTATTTCATAAACTGTATTACGTTCTGTGACTGGCTGAGAATTTCAAGATTGTTACTTCAGCTTTTCCTCCCAGGTACAAATGGCTAATGAATCCGAACAATAATCCGATAATATGAATGTACGGAATTATTATTCAGTTATTTTTCGTATGTTCTGTGGCATCTATAAGAATTCCAATGATCATAAAAAAGGAGATTTATGAGAGAGCGATATGAAACTCTGAAACTGCCTGATCTTCGTGCACTGGCCAAAATTCGTGGCATCAAATCAGTGACTACCCTTAAAAAATCAGAAATTATCGATGCTATGGTTGAACTTGACCAGAAAGAGGCAGCAGCTGGAAAGCCTGCAGCACCAGCCCCTAAGGCAAAAGAAGCTGAAGCAGAACCAAAACCACAGACTCAGGCGCAGCCAAAAGAAGCTGTTCAAAAGGATAGTGATGTATCTTCTGAAAAGCAAAAGGCAGCAGATGCCGGTTCTTCAAATGCTCATCATGAGGGACACGGACAGAAGCATAAGCAGTTCATAAAGGATACACGTCAGGAGCAGGCCAAGGACCACAAGCAGGAGAATAAAGAAAAAGCAGCTGAAGCTCCTCGCGAAGAGGCAGAGCAGCCACAGGAAGTAACCGGAGTATCAGCTTCCGGTATTCTTGAAGTTATGCCTGATGGATTTGGCTTTATCAGATGTGAAAATTATCTCCCCGGAGAAAATGATGTATACGTAGCACCTGCTATCATAAGAAAGCTTGGACTTCGTACCGGTGATATTCTCGAAGGCGTTGCCAGAGAGAAAACAGGTAACGATAAGTTTGGTGCTCTTATTAAACTTAATCTCGTTAATGGTTATCTTCCGGAGATGGCAGCTACAAGAACCAGCTTCCAGAAGATGACACCTATTTTCCCAAATGAAAAACTCACCCTTGAGCGCGAAGGCGGAAGTGTTGCCATGCGTATCATGGATCTTATATGCCCTATCGGTAAGGGACAGCGTGGTATGATCGTATCACCTCCTAAAGCCGGTAAGACGACTCTTCTTAAAGATGTAGCAAAGTCTATTCAGAAGAACTATCCTAAAATCCATCTTATTATTCTTTTGATAGACGAGCGTCCTGAGGAAGTTACGGATATCAAGGAGTCCATAACAGGCGATAATGCTGAAGTTATCTATTCTACATTTGATGAACTTCCTGAGCATCATACAAGAGTTGCGGAGATGACGATCGAACGTGCAAGACGTCTTGTTGAGCACAAAAAGGACGTCATGATCCTCATCGATTCAATTACAAGACTTACAAGAGCCTATAACCAGGTAGTACCTCCGTCAGGCCGTACTCTTTCAGGTGGTCTTGATCCTGCAGCTCTCCATATGCCTAAGAGATTCTTTGGTGCAGCTCGTAACATGAGAGAAGGCGGAAGCCTTACAATTCTTGCAACAGCACTTATCGAGACAGGCTCCAAGATGGACGACGTAGTATACGAAGAGTTCAAGGGAACTGGTAACATGGAAATGATCCTTGATAGAAAGCTTCAGGAAAGAAGGATCTTCCCGGCTATCAATATCCCCAAGTCCTCTACAAGAAGAGAAGATCTGCTTCTTATGCCTGATGAACTTGAGGCAGTTAATCATATGCGCAAGGGCTTCAACGGACTTAAAGCAGATAACGCTGTTGATCAGGTTATCAATCTGTTCTCACATACCCGCAATAACCACGAGTTTGTAAGAATGATCCAGAGGCAGATGCTGTGATATGAGTTCTTGAGAATTTTATTCAAGAAGGCAAAAATACGGGAAAAAAAGGCAAAAATTGCTTGTAAATGAACTTGACAATCATTCTCAAAATGTGTATTGTAAAGGCGGTTGGAAAATATCCAGCCGTCTTTTTTACAGTGTATGTTAGCAATTGCTAATTAGCCATAGCTAACATGATGGTAAATATCTGCGTTAGTGACAAATGATCCGGTATCTTTTGTGAACATCTATACGCCGCAAAAAAGACATCACAATACCAGGAGGGGGATATGTCAGAAAAAGAGGTTGTTTACTACGGAGCGCCGACTCTCGCGGGACTTAAGACCGGGAATCTTATGTCCATTCCATATGAGTCCAAGCAAAAGACCATGGAGGAGATCAGAGCTCTTAATGATGTACTTGTTCCAAAGGGAATATGTCTATATCCACTTAGATTTCACAAAGGAAGAGTACTAGTCTATATTTTCAGACCCTCTTTTCTCCAAAGAGATCTTAAAGACAGCAGAGTATGGGAGATTCTTAATGCTGCAGGTTATGCCGGCACAGAATACACATCCTGCATGATGGAGCTGATAAGAAGACTCCGCGGTTGCAAGACTTCAGAAGTTTTTCCTCATGAGATAGGTCTTTTCCTGAGTTATCCCCCGGAAGATGTGAAGGGATTCATAAATGATCCTGATGGCTGCAAATGTGTCGGAACCTGGAAAGTGTATGGCGATGAGCAGGCAGCCAAAAAGAGATTTGAATCCTTCAACAAATGTAATGATATCTATTGCCGAGAGTGGAATAAGGGGACTAAGCTTTCCAAGCTCGCAGTTAAGATATAAAACAACTTATCAGATTTTTACATAATGAAAGGAGACATAGGGTTATGTCAAAAGTAGCAGTAGTTTATTGGAGTGGTACAGGAAATACAGCAGCAATGGCGCAGGCAGTTTCAGACGGCGCTGCAGCTACAGGTGCCGAGGTTAAGATCATCCCGGCTGGTCAGTTTACTAAAGACGATGTTGCATCATATGACGCAATTGCGTTTGGATGTCCTGCAATGGGAGCAGAGCAGCTTGAAGAGAGCGAGTTTGATCCAATGTTCGAGGATGTTAAGGGCTCACTTTCAGGTAAAAAGATCGCGCTGTTCGGTTCATACGGCTGGGGCGACGGAGAGTGGATGCGCCTCTGGGAAGCTGATGCTAAAGGGGCCGGTGCTAATCTTGCATGTGAAAGTGTTATGGCTAACAACGCTCCGGATGATGAAGCTGTAGAAGCTTGTAAAAGCCTTGGAAGAGTTCTTGCGTAAGTGTTCTATTGGAAATGCCCTTCATAAAAATGAAGAACATCTCCTTGTAACTTGTTTTTAAGAGGCGCGGAAAATGCCGCATAGGATGAGCTTCCTATACGGCATTTTTTGGCAAAAAAATAAGAGCTGTGAAGCTCTCTATCTATTGAAAAAATTAAAAGCCTTTCGGCTGTTCTTTTGGGAGGAGGGGCCGCTCGGCGGGGAACCGAACGACCCGGTATGAAAAAAGTTTTATTGGGGGAGTCAGAAGTATTCAAAAACACTTCCGATAAATTTATGATATATGACTGGTATGAACAAAATGTGAACAAAATGTAAATATAAAATGAAATCGAACGCAATATCATTTTTAAAACGTTCGAAATATTGATAATTGTATTAAAATTCATAATGAACGATGGTCATTTGTGTACAATTCGTTTTAAAAATGTGAAATATATGCCATTATCACCGATAAATAATAGTTAAAAGTTTATTGCGGTAACGTGGTTGTTGGCATTTTTGCTCAATCACGAGCACTTTCTGATCGATTAATTATCATTTTCTACAAAAATAATATTTTGTCTATTTGTAAATGGTATCACACTATATTTATGATGACCAGGTTTTCTTTGTTGCCTCTAGAATGGTGTGATATAATAATTGAAAAATAGATAAATAGAGATATCATCAGAAAGGAAGTACATTTAATCATGAAGAATATTCTTTTCGTAGCATCTGAAGGCGTTCCTTTCATTAAAACAGGTGGTCTTGCTGACGTCGTAGGTTCTCTTCCTCGCGATATCGATCGCAGATATTTCGACGTCAGGATCGTAATGCCCAAGTATGCATGCATGTCTAAGGAGATGACGGAGAAGCTTGAGTATGTCACTAATTTCTATATGGATTTCCACTGGAAAAGAGAATATGTAGGAATTTTTAAGGCACAGGTTAACGGCATCATCTATTATTTCATAGATAACGAATATTATTTCAATGGTTTCAAACCTTATGGAGACGATGTTAAGTTCGAGATTGAGAAGTTTGCATTCTTCTCCAAGGCAGCTCTTTCTATTTTGCCCGTAGTAGAATTTCATCCGGATATCGTTCACTGTCATGACTGGCAGACAGGTCTTGTTCCTGTATATCTTAAGGAACGTTTCCAAGCCAATGAGTTCTATCGCAGCATGAAGACTATCATGACTATACACAATCTTAAGTTCCAGGGAAGATGGGACAAGAAGGTGGTAAAAGATCTTACAGGTCTTCCGGATTATTTTTTTACACCGGACAAGCTTGAAATGTTCGGCGACGCTGACCTTTTAAAGGGCGGTATCGTGTATGCTGACGCTATTACGACTGTATCAGAAACTTATGCAGAGGAGATCAAGACTGAGTTCTACGGCGAGGGTCTTAACGGTCTTCTTAAATCAAGAGAGAATGATCTTCGTGGTATCGTTAACGGTATTGATTATGAAGAGTTCAATCCTTCAACTGATAAGTATATCGATTATAAATATGATGCTATAAACTTCCGTAAGGAGAAGATTCGCAATAAGCGCGCGCTTCAGAAGGAACTGGGTCTTGCAGAGGATGACAAGATCATGATGATCGGTGTTGTTTCAAGACTTACTGATCAGAAGGGATTCGATCTTATCAGCTGCGTTATGGACGAAATGTGCCAGGATGCGGTTCAGTTCGTAATCCTTGGAACAGGTACAGAGCAGTACGAGAATATGTTCCGTCACTTTGCATGGAAGTATGGTGATAAGGTTTCTGCTAACATCTATTATTCAGAAGCCCTGTCACACAAGATCTATGCTGCAAGTGATGCGTTCCTGATGCCATCACTTTTCGAGCCTTGCGGACTTTCACAGCTTATGTCTCTTAGATACGGAACACTTCCTATAGTACGTGAGACAGGTGGTCTTAAGGACACTGTTCAGCCGTATAACAAGTTCGAAAGCACAGGTACAGGTTTTTCCTTCACCAATTATAATGCTCACGAGATGATGCAGACGGTCAGAACTGCAGAGGCGCTGTACTATGACAACAAGCGCGAGTGGAACAAGATGATCGACAGGGCTATGGCGGTTGATTTCAGCTGGCAGGTATCTGCTAACAAGTATCAGGAGATGTACGACTGGCTCAGACCTTGATCAGACAACTATGTCACAGATACCTCCTGTATCTGTGACATGGAAATAAAAGACAAAGTTCGGTGCAGAGTCTAAATGGCTTTGCACCGTTTTTTTAGGGAAAGCCCTGAAATTCCAAAAACTTGTTAAAATACGTGTTTGATTATATACTACCTTGGGAAGTAATTTGATTTAAATTAAGAAAAACAAATTAACGAATATTAGTCTTGGGCGTTTGCCCAGGATTTATGGATATATAAGGAAGACATTTATATTATGGAACAAAAGAGCAGTAACGGAATTTTAAAACAGGCAGGAATACTGGCTGCAGCAGGTATTGTTGTAAGGATTATAGGTCTTTTATATAAGAGCCCTCTTACTTCTATTATAGGAGACGAAGGTAATGGCTATTACAACGCTGCATACAACTGGTATATCACCGCTCTTATGATAGCATCCTACAGCATACCTTCAGCTATATCCAAGGTTATGTCTCAGAAGTTTGCTCTGGGACAGTACAAGAGTGCCCAGAAGCTTTTTGAATGTGCACTTATCTTTGTTACTGTATCAGGAACAATCTGCGGAGTTCTTCTTATGGCCTGCGCTGAGTTTCTTGTAGGAGAAGGTGGTGCACATGTACTCAGGGTGTTTGGACCTACAGTTCTTTTGTATGGACCTCTTGGAGTTCTGAGGGGATATTTCCAGGCTCACAGGACCATGGTTCCAACATCCATATCTCAGATAGCAGAGCAGATAATCAATGCTGTTGTCAGCATACTTGCAGCATTCCTTCTTACTAATATTGCAGTTTCAAAGCTTGCGGCAGATCCTGCTTCAGGAATCAATCCGGCCATTTACGGCGCTGCTGGTAGTGCCCTTGGTACAGGTGCCGGCGTACTTACAGCTCTTTTATTCATGCTCTTTGTATACTATGTGAATAGAAACATGGTCAGAAAGCAGATAGCAAATGATAAGGGCAAAGTAGAGGATACCAGAACAATTCTTCTTCAGATTGTACTTGTCGTAATACCGTTTTTATTTAGTACTGTTCTTTATAACATTACACCTAACATTAATCAGAAGATCTTTTATTTCTTCATGATGGGCATCAGAGGCTTGAGCGAATCTGAGACAGCATCTTTATATGGAGTGTACGCAGGTAAGGCTCTTACTATAACAACTATTCCGATTGCCATGGCGTCAGCAATGGCATCTGCTATGATCCCCAGCATCTCCGCTAAGTTCATTATGGGAGAAAAAGAGGAATCTAAAGCCATAGCGACCAAAGTTATCCGCGTATCAATGCTGGTTGCAATTCCATCAGCCAGTGGACTTATTGCACTTGCAAGACCTGTGACTATGATCCTTTTCCCTCAGAGAGGCTCTCTTAACCAGGCGGCTTTTCTTCTTGCAGGGCTTGCACTTACTGTAATCTTTTATTCACAGTCAACCATAACTAACTCTGTCCTTCAGGGAACTGGAAGACTGATGGTACCTGTTATTAACGCATCTATTGCGCTCGTGGCACAGACTGTGATATTTGTACTTCTCCTTGTTGCAACACCGCTTGATAACATGAACCTTGTGATAACAAGAGTTATTTATGCGTTTATCCTCTTTATACTTAATGATATTTCGTGCAGAAAAAGACTTGGCCTTAACCTTGATACACAGACAATCTACATCATGCCTGCAATAGCAGCGGTTATTATGGGCCTTGTAGCATTTGTGGTTTACTTCATATTGACACTTCCATTTGGCGGAATGTCAGATGTATCTTACCTTGTGAACCTTGTTGCTACAGTTATAGCAATAGGAGCCGGCGCGCTTACCTATGCGGCAGTTCTTGTTAAGAGCGGAAATATTACAGAAAGCGTTCTTGATAACCTTCCTAAGGGAAATAAGATCAAGGCTATCTTGAAGAAAGTTAAGCTTATGTAAATCTTTGGGATTTTTCCTGAAAAGAAAAAACGATCATTGTTTTAGAAAAAAGGCTGATATTGAAGATGAAGGCATATTACCACCTTCCTGGGTTATTTGAATTCTACGAATTTTATAAAGTCTTTCTTCCTCTCTTTAGAGATCATAGAGAGTATTTCTACGACTGGTGCGAGATAGGCTCTATCTACGGAGCACCAGAAGACTGCATTTGGGGCGGTGGAAGAGTAGGCTTTGGAGATGCCGACCCAAAAGATGTGGCAGCTCTTATGAAAGAGCATGGCATATCATCCCGCCTTACCTTCAGCAATTCTCTACTTGAAGATAAGCACCTTTCTGATAAAAAATGTAATGAGCTATGTGAACTTTTTTACATCTGCCCTGCTAAATCGAATAGTGATACTGTTCGAAATAGTATTACTTCTCGAGATAGTGATGATGCTATTAAAAATGGTATTATAGTTCACTCAGATATTCTTCTTGAATATATATCAAAAAAATACCCTGACTTTTATTTTGTATCTTCTACAACCAAGGTCCTGACAGGCTTTGATGACCTTGTAAAAGAGCTTGATAGAGATGAGTTTAAGTACGTTGTTCCTGATTTCAGGCTCAACAAATCTTTTGACAGATTAAATAGCCTATCTGATAAGCAGAAAGCAAAGGTGGAATTCCTCTGCAATGAATGCTGCTGGTATGACTGTTATGACAGGAAGAACTGCTATAAGAATGTCAGCATGAAGGCACTTGGGATGGATTGTGAAGATCATGTCTGTGTATCACCAATTTCTGACAGAGGATACAGATTCTCAGATGCAATGAAGAATCCTGCTTTTATTGGTATAGATTATATTCAAAAGATATACATGCCTGCTGGCTTTTCTAATTTCAAAATTGAGGGTAGAAGCCTTGGAAGTGCAATACTTCTTGAGTTTATCCTATACTACATGACTAAGCCTGAATATCAGCTTAAGGTTAGAGAAGAAATATATCTGGACAGTTCGCTTGATCTGTTTTGATTCAGATCTTGTTGATATGTTCTGCAAGATCCCCCAGCAGGAAATAGAAGCGTGCGTACCGGCGGATGTAGATGCATTGGATGTCCAGTGAAAAACAGAATTCTTGAAGGTGATAAATCATTAGAAGAATTAAGTCAGGATCAAGTGAAAGAATTATATAATAAGATATATGGTGGTTGAATATTTTTGGATACAAGAAATGTCTCTTGACTAATATTAAATATGAGCGAGGAAGGGCTTGGTGAAAAGAATAATAAGAACAATCAGCTTTTTTATGATGCTTCTAATCATTGGAATATTATCATATAAAGTTTTTGGTTGGTACAAACACTATAAAGAGGAGATGCGTATTGATGAATATGCAGATGAATTTTTTTATGTTCATAAAGTCGATGGAAAAATAGTATTTAGCGAATATGAATTAAAGGTTCAAATATTGTATTTTAACCTTGAGTATAACAAAAAATATCAATTAGAAGAGCTTGAATCTGCATATCTAGAGAGAAATGATCTGTTTTATGATTATATGAATACTTTTTTTATAGGAAAATATGCTCCGGATGAATTGATAAGTGCATTGGATTATATAACAAAGAAGGAATGGGGCTGGTGGTTTATGCATGTTACTTCTCAAGAACAGGATGAAGCAGTAAAAATGTATATAGAGGAGCAACAGCTTTGTA
>CAMVNV010000080.1 GCA_947168935.1 uncultured Butyrivibrio sp.
AATTACGAAACACGCAGTAAATGCGCGTTTCTGAAATTTATATTCAAGAAGTCATACTCTCTTAAATTACGCAGAAGCTATTCCCTGACCTACCTGGAAGAAGGACATCTCTTCATCGAGAACCTTAGCTATATCATTAAGACCACTTGCTTTCTGAGACAGAATATCCATAGTCTCTGAAAGGTTCTGCATAGAAGCTCTTGTCTCTTCTGAGCTAGCAGCATTCTCCTCAGAGATTGCTGAAAGATTAGTGATAGTTTCAGAAATACTTGTGCTTGCAGTACTTGTTCTGTCAACGTTCTTAACAATTTCCTTGGTAATGGAAATAGATTTATTGATATCTTCAATAAGAAGGTCAACCTGTTCGATAGTTCTGTGGATAGTATGACGCTGCTTGCTCATAGTCTCCTGAACAGTTCCAGCTTCTTCCATAGTCTTATTAGAATCAGAAGCAAGACCCTTCATTGCTTCCTGAATGTTCTTGGCTGCATCTGCTGACTGATCAGCCAACTGACGTATCTCATCTGCAACAACTGCAAATCCCTTACCGGCTTCGCCTGCTCTTGCAGCCTCAATACTTGCATTAAGTGAAAGAAGGTTGGTCTCAGCTGCGATAGCATCAATGATTTCAACCGCCTCACTTATCGTTGTAACTGCATTATTTGTATTCTGGATCAGTTCAACAATGCCATCAATAGCAGCAATACTCTCTCTCGTAGACATTCTGAGTTCTGTAAGCTTATCCTGACTCGCCTTGGAATTTTCCTGCATCGTATCAGCGATATCTTTCATCTGATCTGTATTTTCAATGATATAATGAACTGCTTCATTAATATCATTAACGTTTTCAACAGCTTCCTGCAAAGACTCAGCCTGGCTGGAAGCACCGCTTGCAACCTGAGATACAGCTGTCGTTACATTGTCTGCTGTCTCTGAGATTGTCTTAACCGTTTCATTTAAGTATCCTGCAGAATTATCAACTTCATCAGATGATACTCTTGCATTACCGATTACGCTGCGGATCTTCTCTGCCATATCAAAGAGAGCTGAAGACATCTCTCCAAGTTCGTCTTTACGAGTCTTAACTTTTTCACTAAGAGTTATATCAAGATCGCCTGTAGACATCTGGCGAACAGCTTTAATATTTTCATCAAGAGCCTTAACTATGCTAAGGACATATCTGATGGTCGCTATAGTAAAGAATAAAATAAGAACTCCGGCAAGAGTAATCATTGTTTTTACCCTATCAGAAATATATGTACTGATATTGATCTTTTTAAGACCAACAAAAGCCATACCATATACTTCACCTGTTGCTTCATCTATGAGAGGCTCATAAGCAACATAGTATTTTTCTCCGTTGATAACAACATTTTGAGCCTGATAGCTCTGCTTATTTTTAAGAACCGCCTCGATAACTGCGTCTCCAGCCTTGGTTCCAATTACTCCATCAATACTGGAACGCTCTCTGGTATCCCCTACAAAGAAGGTATAATCATAACCTGTCTCTTTGTGCATATCGATTTCGAGCTTACCTGTCGAACCATCTTCTATACCCCTAGTATACTGAAGGACCATTGCGTACGTCTGACAAGTTGCCTTTACACCCTGTTCAACCTCATCTTCCATACCACGCCTTAAGTTAACTACGGCAAGAATTGTTATTAATCCACCAATCAGGACAAGTGATAACATTACAAGTCCTGTGAGAAAAACCTTCAGAGACATTTTTCTGCTTTATTCTTCCATATTACTATCCATTTCTAACCTCCTTCTAAGGCTGGAAATAATGCGGTCATAATACCCCACCGCAAGGTGCCCACAATATACTACTTTATCGGCCACTTCAGATAGTAATATTATATTTTTAATAGAATAAAATAAATATTTATATATTTAATATAGTTGATGATTAGCCGAGATAAAAAGAAGCATGATGAACTGTTTAATCTATTTGAATTCAAACAGGAGGGATTATCTCTATGAGTAAGGATGCTAAAGCAGAAAAAAACAAAACTCAAAAAAGGGCTATAAAGACCATCAGTACTAAATTGTCGATCTTATTTGTAGCGCTCTTAATAGGTAGCATTTTGATTGCAGAGGCTTTGATATTAAGTTTTGGTTATAACCTCGTCAAAGATCTTATCGATACTTCTCTTACCAATCAGGTAAGCGCAAGTGCTGCTAAGGTCAATAGCAATCTGTCATCAACATTCTATTACCTGAATGGTGTAGCTGATGCAGTAGAGCAAAATGACTATGCTACTAACGACGATATCATGGAATATATGACAGGAACTGTCGGTAGATACAGTATGCTTCCAACAGGTGCATACCTTGCTCTTAACGACGGCACCTTCCTGTATCCCAGTGCTCCTGATTTCACCATGGAGAACATAACAGAAAAAGCATGGTATAAAGAGGCTATAGGTTATGACAATTCCTGGTTCTATTACTACGATCAGCCTTACTTTGATGAGGTAACAGGTGATCTGTGTGCTACAGTTATCCGGCACGTACATCTCAAAGACGGCAGAGAAGGATGCTTTGCTGCTGATCTATTTATGTCTGATTCCCAGCAAATGCTAAATGAAGTTGTTATCAACAAGACTGGCGGATCTATGATGATCACCAAAGGCGGACTCATCCTCTCCTACAGAGATAATGCAGAATATTGCGGAAAAAATGTATCTGAACTTACAGATGAGCCGCTCCTTGCTTCTATCGCAGATTTTGTTGCCAGTGAAGGCGAAGAAGACAGCGGAATCGTAAAATCCATCGATGCAAATGGTGACAAGTACTTCATCGTAACTTCCAAAGTTAACGGAACCGACTGGAGCGTAGTAAGTTATGCCAGACAAAAAGAAGTCCTGGCTACACTTCAGAATCTCATAGTCATTTTGTTATTAGTTACTGTTGTTTCTGTAGTACTGGTTGTTCTGATCATTTCTCAGGCTCTTTACAAGATGATCAAGAAGCCTGTAGCATCTCTCACCGAAAATATTGAAAAAATCTCTGGCGGCGACTTTACCGTTAGTATCAGCTCCAAGGGTAATGATGAGATCGCATACATGAACAGAGCCATGGGTGAGTTCGTTGATGGAATGAGGGATTCCCTTACAGAGATCAAGGATGTTTCGGGCAAACTCCTCGGAGAAGCACAGACATCAAAAACTACCGCAGAAGATCTGGAAGAAGCTGCTAATAACCAGTCAGCCAGCATGACCCAGATCAGAGATAATATAGAGAGTATGGCTCAGGCTGTAAACGAAGTTGCAGAAAACGCTACAGTTCTTGCCCAGACTGTAGCCAGTGTTTCTGAAGACGAACAAAAGATCGAAGCTTCCATGAATGGTCTTGTCAAAAAAGCCGATTCCGGACAGCGTGATATGTCCAATGTAGCAGATGGTATGTCTAACATAGTTGAATCTATGAAAGATATGGCCGATGCAGTTGCCAATGTTGATGAAGCTGCTGAAAAGATCACTCAGATTATTGATCTTATCAATTCTATATCTTCACAGACCAATCTTCTGTCACTCAACGCTTCTATTGAGGCTGCAAGAGCCGGAGAGGCAGGAAAAGGATTTGCTGTAGTTGCATCAGAAATCGGTGCTCTGGCACAAAACTCTGCTGATGCCACCAATCAGATTGGCGAGATCATCAAGGATATGTCTCAGAAAGTTAGAATGCTTTCTGAAAAATCCGAAACCAATACTGCTCTTATCAACAGTAGTGCTGAAACCGTAAACATAGCTGCATCCACCTTCAAGGAGATTACAGTTGAATTGTCTGATGCTAATGAAATCCTTTCTAAGATGGCTTCTCAGATGGAGAAAGTTAACGATGTATCTACCAACATGGCATCTGTATCTCAGGAACAGTCAGCATCCACTCAGGAGATTGCCGACAATGTTGATAGAGTTACAGAAGCTGCCAAAGGTGTTGCATCATCTTCAGAGCTCGTTGCTTCAGCTGCAACTTCCGTATCCGATGCGGTTGATACCATCAACGGAAACCTTCAGAGATTCTCTATTGGATAAAACATCCTGGTTTTATTAATTGAATTTCAAGATCATTCTAAACGTATTGCTTTTATTACACGTCTATCAAAAAATGCCTACAGCTATGGTTTTAGATCACCTTAGCTGTAGGCATACATTTCGTCCGTTAATATTGTTATTTAGTTATGTTATATATATTATTTAACCAAGTCCTACTGTGAATGCGATGGATGCTACCTTATCATTATCCATAGTAAAGCTAAGTGTATATTCTGTATATGTGTAGTTAAGTACTTTATTGCCATCCTCTTCTGATTCGAAAGAAGGTTCACCATAAGCTGCTACTACATCGTCGTAAGAAGCGCCAACTGAAATGCCCTTGCTGGTCTTAACATTCTCGCTGTATGTGAAGATACCGGAAAGCTCCATTTCATCGCCTTCTCCATAGCACTGAACTGAGAAATCATCATAAATGATATTTCCGAACACGTCTTCTTCAGTAGATTCACCAAGCTTTTTGAATGCTTCATTGGCATCATCGAATAATGAGACTTCAATTGTTCCGTTTGACAGAGTTGTTTCTGCTTTAGGGTCAGTAGACTCTTTCAATTCTACTTCACCTGTCTGATCTTCTGCCTGGTCCTCGACCTGATCCTCAACCTGGTCTTCTGACACAACTTCAGCATTCTCATTGTTGTTGTTCTCACTTGCTGATTTGGAGCATCCAACGATAGAAAAGCATACTACCATTGAAAGCATAACTGCTACAATTCTTTTTTTCATAATTCTGTCTCCAATCTTTAATGTCTTGTTCCATCACCTGAAAGTACCAGGTGATATTTATATAAAACATGTTAAAAAACATGGATATATTGTGGTGCTTCTATGCGCACACTTCCTGCAATACTTCCTCCGGGAACGATATATCAACCTTAAAAAGGTCTCCGTCAACTGTCAGCTCCATCTTACCTCCCATAGATTCTGTCAGTGATCTAGCGATTGAAAGTCCAAGTCCGTTACCTTCAGTATTTCTGGAACGGTCTCCTCTTACGAATCTTTCCATAAGTTCATCTGCTGATATATTTAGCTTATCTTTAGAAATATTCTTAAAAGTATAATGTGCGCGGCCGTTCTCTTCTTTGAGCTCAACATAAGCTCTGGTGCCTTCCTGAGAATACTTAACGATATTACTCATAAGGTTATCGAATACTCTGAAAAGGTATCTGTTGTCAGCTTTAACATATACATCTTTTTCCGGAACTTCTGTAACTACTGTGATGTTCTTATCTGTAAGGCGGTCATCGAATTCACCGATTGACTGATTCAGAAGAACTCTTGCATTTACATTTTCGATATTAAACTTGATGCTGCCAGTAGCTGCCTTGGATGCTTCTATAAGGTCTTCAATGAGCTTTTTAAGTCTCTTAGCCTGTCTGTCCAGAACTTCAAGGTAGCCTTTGGCTGTCTCGTTTTCAAAGTCTTCTTTTTGAAGCAGATCTACATAATTGATAACAGAGGTAAGTGGTGTCTTGATATCGTGAGATACGTTGGTTATAAGTTCGGTCTTCATTCTCTCACTCTTCATACGCTCACTTATTGCATTGTTAAGACCGCTTGCAATTTCATTAAGGGCCTCGCCATGCTCTTCAAAATCTATGAACATGCCTTCAGTATTAACTGATACGTCCATATTGCCTGATGCCATTTCTACAGCTGCTTTTTTGACCTTTCCATAATCAAGAAGAACTTTGACAAGTACAAGTGCAAGAATTATCTTCTCAATGAACCAGAAAAAGATTATGGAGTTCATGTCATCAACGGTTACCATGCCCAGGAATTCTAAGATCACTATAACAGCACTGATACCAATTATCCTGTTGCCCCACTTAACAGTTCTTAAAGCCGCTACTACTTTGTCTTTGATGCGTCCAAGGATCTTGCCGATCCACGTGATGATCTTGTAGCAAAGGGTATTTCTATAAAAATGGCCTGACTTAAAGTTTATTACTACGCTTTCAAACCACAGGGTTCCTATAATGACAGCAATTATTGCTCCAAGAACTATGGTAAAATACGCACCAGCATTTTCAGGGATCTGGGTTTCATATGCATAGCCCATGAGGATTCCCGGTATGCACTCTGCAACGCATGCAAGGGCAAAAGTCACTTCCATAGGGAAACTTGCAAGTATATCAGTATTAAGTGAGCCCTTATTTTCATACTGACCTGCTCTGACTATCAATACTATTACTAATACGAGAAGAACAAGAGCTGCTACAACACAAGCCACTGGGAGCAGGATATGAAGAACCGGTATGATTTCTAAATAATATGAAGCCTGAACAAAAAAGCTGCCGGCGGTCTGTATGTCTCTTGGGAAACTTATCACAGTATAAAGATCATAGTTTGAATCAAATTTTTCTGCATAAACAGTTGATACTGAATCGAGAGTACATGTCTCTATATCTGAGTTCTTGAGCTGGTCATGAAGATCAGTAAGATCCGCAACATTTGAAAGTGCCAGAACTCCTGATGAAGTATAACCGTTTAGTTCAAGCACGTACTCGCTGTCATCACTTCCAAGTGAAGAATATGGATTGCCGTCAATATAAAGGATGTTTCCGCTTGTAACAGATCCTGCTGCAGGTGTCTGTGTTGTATTGATTGTCTCTGCAGGAAGATTTTCTTCATTATCTGTAGCGTCTTCGGCTGTAGCCTCTTCATCTGTAGTATTATCTGTCTCGTCTATTTCAGACTCTTCTGCTGTATCCTGCTGCTTTTCATCTGTCTCTTCTGCTGCAACATATGAGTGATCTTCTACCTCTTCCGGAACCTGACTTGCCCAGATGCGATCATAGATATTAGTCGTATTGTAGGTTCCACCCTCATCTGACATGGTATAACTATATGAAGCTTCGCTCAGAAGATAAAATTTCTCGCCGTCCCAGACATAGGCCTTTTGTCCAAGCATATCATAGCCTATTCCCTTTATATCCTTGATCTCTGATTCATATCCATAATAATCATTGATAAGATTATTTTCTCTGAATAAGAAATCATACATATTCTCAGAAAGAGAGAAATCAGTATAATCTGACACATATACAGTTACTGTATAGTACTCAGCAGGAAGCTCACCGTCGAAATTCTTGAAAACAAATGTATTATCATCATTTAGATCAAGCGACCTGATACTGCCAAAATCACCTTCTATTACTGCAATATTACATCCATTATCTTCCATAAACTGGGCATTAAAGTCCTGATCACGGGCGGCTAAAGCCCACACTGCATTGTCGTAAGCAGCCTGATCCATAAGAGTTGTCTTAAGAGTGCTTCCTGAAGCATACATAAGACCAGCATCATCCATGGCAAATATTACGCCAAGGCATGTTACTAAAATCATAGTACATATACAAATAGCAATTATATTTAACAGATGTAAAGACCTTTTATGTGGTTTACTCATCTTCTTTTCCTCTCACGACCCTGTTACTGAGCCTCAATCTTATAACCGTGTCCCCAGACAGCCTTAAGATATCTGGGATTTGCGCTGTCGTACTCAATTTTTTCCCTGATATGACGAACGTGGACTGCAACGGTACTCTCCGCACCCAGTGCCTGTCCATGCCATACAGCTTCATAAATCTTTTTTGGAGAAAGAACTTCGCCCTGGTGTTTCATAAGAAGCATGAGGATGTCGTATTCTATGGGCGTAAGGCTGACTTTATTGCCATCCAGGTATACTTCCTTGGCCTTATCATCAAGTTCTATACCGCCTACGACCATTTTGTCTTCATGCTGGTCTTTAGTATCCGGCTTGCATCCAAGCTGTGTGTAACGTCTTAGCTGTGATCTGACTCTTGCGATAAGCTCAACCGGGTTAAAGGGTTTGGTGACATAATCGTCGGCCCCAATATTAAGGCCCATGATCTTGTCCGCATCTTCGCTTTTGGCGGTCAGAAGTATGATTGGTACATTGGAAAATTTTCGGATTGCTGCCATGGCCGTTATCCCATCCATAACAGGCATCATTATGTCCAGAAGTAAAAGACTTACGTCATCTCCGTCTTCGCAGCTCATGATATCCAAAGCTTCTTTTCCATTAGATGTCTTTACAACTTCAAGTCCTTCGCTTTCCAGATAAATGCTAATAGCTGCTACTATATCCGGTTCGTCATCACATATAAGTACTTTGCTCATAATCCTTTGACCAAAAGCTCCCTGCGTTTGCAGGAACTATAGTCTCCCTCCCCTTTAATTTGATATATATCTAAAACAGATCTGTTTGGGTCGAAACTCATTTGTGCTCTCCACATTGTCTATTGTAGAGCTACAATCATTAAGTTCCAAGTGGCGAAATGTTTAAGATTTGTTTAAGGTTTAAAAAAAATATTATAAGAATCATGATACGGCTCTGCTTCAAAATAATTGCGATTTTAGCCAAAAAATGGTATTGTGTCAGATGGTTATTAGTTAACACATCAATTAAGGATAATTATTCAAAGGATTTTATGAAAAAATACGTATTTTTTGACATTGATGGGACTCTTTGGGATTTCCATCAGGTAATACCAGAAAGCACTAAGAAGGCTATGCAGATGCTTAGGGAAAACGGCCATGCTGCCTATCTCAACACCGGCAGGGCTCGTTCCAATATTATAGAAAAAGAGCTTTTGGATTTGGGATTTGAAGGAATTGTAGCCGGATGCGGCACTCATATTGAGAAAAACGGCAAGGTCATTTATGAAAAGCTCATGACAGACGAGCAGATAGCCCGTTCTCTTAAGGTTCTTAATGAAAACGACATGCCCATGGTATATGAAGGGCCTGAGAATCACTTTTTTAATGTAGAAGACTTTACTGAAGTTGGCGACCCATATGTGCAGATCCTAAAGGACAGACTTGGACCTATCGCCAAGACCACTTCCTGCATTACAGAAGGCACCCGCATCAACAAGTTCAGTGCTGATATTAGTGAAAAGACTGACTTTGACAAGGTCATGTCACTGCTTCCTGATTTTGATTTTATTGATCACAATGGAATTATTATAGAGGCTATACCGGAAGGATATTCCAAGGCCACCGGTATCAAAGAACTCATGGAGCTTGAAGGAATCGACCTTGAAGATGTATATGTTGTTGGCGACAGTATGAACGATATGGATATGTTCAGATTTGCAAAGCACTCAATCTGCATGGGTAATGGTGATGAACGTATTAAAGAGATTGCTGAATATGTTACTACTGATATCCATGAAAATGGAATCTATAACGGTCTTAAGCACTACGGACTGATCTAAACATCCAATCCCCACCATCCAATCTTATTTCTGCTCGCAGTTACAAGTAGTGGATGGTGGGAATTTTTAACTCCTGTCTTAGTACTTATTATGAACTTTCTCGATGAAGCATAACATATCAGTTACGTCGACTGCTGTACCGTCGTCCAGGATTGCCCAGCCGTTTAGTCTGCCAAAGACCTGATGCTGGTCAGATTCTATTACTTTATAGTCAAGCTTTGCTGCTCTATCCAGTATCGGGTGAAAACTCATCTCGAATCTCTTGTCAGAGGAGGTTATTCTCCAGTCTTCCATATATCTTGGGCTGTCCATGTCATAAAGGCTTACATCCCCTGGGATCTCAATAGTAATATCATCAAGCTTATGAACTGTGCCATCATATATGATCACGTTCTCAGTTGCAGCTTTGGTGTTGCCAAAGCCATATCCTATATTAAAGCCAAAGTCATGGCCATCTATCTTTGCATTACCATTACCCCAATACCAGGTATTATCGTAAGTCCACACGCCTCTGCCCCAGTCAAGGGTTGCATAGTCTGTTTCCTTGTCAAAAGAATATACTTTCCCATCATAAACTACGCTGCCTGAAGCCCTCATGCAGTTAATCTTCTGGTTGTAATAAAAGGCATGCTTCTTGTCCCAAGGGGTGGCGATAACCATTGTGTCCATCTTGGGTTCTTCAAGTGTTATATATGCAGTAAGCTCTTTTCCGTCCTTGAAGTTCTTAAAATCGCATATAATACGTCTTTTGTTTTCGCTTTTTTCATATAAAAGGTGAAGTCTGTCGTCTTTGAATTCTACATCGCCCGATGCAGAGCTTTCTGGCATATGCATTTTGCCCATAGGAAATAGATTCAGGACCGTTTCGGTATGTTCGCTCAGATTCTCCGGTCCAAGATGAAGGAGTGAAACAGATTGAAGGCCAAGATAGCCATCATCAGATATAGTGAAGGCTGCAGCAAAGCTCTCATCATCAGGACTCTGAGATTCATGAACTATCATGTAGTAGTCCCATTCCTTGATGCGAAGCTTAGGAGCCTTGATCATGTCTCTTTCATACTGCCATACCTGACTCCTGGCCCATCCGGGTTCTACTATCTCCCCATCATTAGAAAGTAAAAGCTGACTCGTTGTGACCTCATGACTTCTCATCTGCAGATCCCCTTTCACTAATACACTTTTGTGGATGTATTTCCGTCCCCGGATAAAGGACGTATCCAGGACATGTCCCAATATAATTATAACCCAAACCACGCACTAATTGTGCAAAGTTTGGGTTATATGATCATTGATATTTATATGCCGGCAATCCTTCTAAGTATGGAATCATTTACCTCAAAAGGTACAGCAGAAAGCTTTGCTGCGTTACTAACAAGTTCTTCATATGCGATCACTCTGTTATCATATGGTATCTCTTCAGGTGCGCAGACTTTTTTGAAGAACTCATCAAGTTCATCAGGGTCGCTAAAGCCTGACTTTGTAAGGATATAGTCTCTGTCTTCCTTGTCCATTGCTCTGACAAACTCTGCAAGGAAATAGCTTACGCTCTTACCATGAGGGATATTAAGACCTATCGTGATAGGATAGCTCAAAGCATGCGGAATCGATGTTCCTGTCTGAGCTATTGTCATGCCTGCCATTGTGGAGGCATCCATAAGTTTTTGAAGATCCTCATCTGTAGCTTCTTTAGCTCCGCTTATAACATCTTTACAACTTCTCCAAATATCAAGACCTTGGGAAGCACACATTCTGGTGTAGGCAGTAGCCTTCTTATGGATAGTTCCTTCAATCATATGAGAAAGGGCATCCATTGCTGTATTACGAAGTATAGACGCCGGTGCAGTCTTTAAATACTTACCATCAACAAAAGATACGTTTGGATACAACTTATGTACGCTGGATTTCTTGGTCTTTAGGTCAGTTCTTGTAAGAACAGATACTCCTGTAACCTCTGATCCTGTTCCGCAGGTTGTTGGAATCGCCGCAACAGGGAACATATCATTAGTTTTATTTGTATCATAAAGATATTCCCAGTTTTCATCAGCATGATACATCATAAGAGATATGGCTTTGGATGCATCAAGAGCTGAGCCTCCGCCAATTCCTATTACGAAATCGCACTTATTATCAAGGCCAAAAGTCCTTGCTTCCATGATACTCTCAACAGTAGGATTTTCTTTAACACCTTCAAATACTGTAAAGGGGATCCCTGCGCTTTCAAGTACCTGCGCCACGTCATCAAAGGAACCGTTAATCTTGGAAGACTTTGATCCAGTAACGATCAGTGCTTTTGTACCAAGCTTTGATAGCTGATCTTTATTATCAAGTAATGCATTTTTGCCTGTGTAAACTCTTGTTGGAATATAAAACATCTTCTTATTCTCCTTTTTTCAGCTATCAAAACATAAGTCTTACTTTTGAGTAGTATCTACTCTGATGACAATATCACACTTATCTCCATCTGATGACTCATCCATTGAAAAATACAGATTATTTACATAAATCATATAATACCACTCATTCATTTCCGGTTTATCATATTCAACACCAAGATCATCTAAAACTTCCACTACATCATCTTCTGAAGACTCATTAGTAATGCCACCAGGCAAAGCCATAGGAATGCTGCAGATTCCGTTGTTATATCTGACTTCATAAAGAGTACAATTATCAACGGATAAAGTCTTATCAGTATTATTTTTCACACTCAAGTACATTTCTTCATCATCATCTTTAGAAATAATAACTTGTCCGATTTCTGAAGGCTCAAGATAAGTTCTACAGCTACCCTGTCTGTAATGTAGTTCCCAGCCATCCTCATAGAACTCTCTAAGAGGAGTTCCTATTTCATAAACAACGCCATCAAGTTCAAAACGACCTGATGTAAGATCATCACCAAGTTCTTCAGGAAGTTCGTAATCTTCAACCTCAGAAGGAACTTCATCTGATATTTCAGGATCTGCTTTATCAGCACCTAAATATGATTCTTTATTATAATAATAGAAATGTATATATAAGGTGTACATACATTTTTCGTTCTTATTAGTCTTATATTCAATCCTGTAGTCTACTTTTTTATCTTCATCTTCCTGAGCAAACTCATAGTGATACAGACTATTGCCTTCTGTCTCATAATCTGTCAGAACAGTTTCCTCATCAAGCTCTTCCTCTACAAACTTAGCCATATCTTTTAAAGATGTATTAAATCCCACTCCACATGGAAAATAGATATCAGGATATGTCAGGTTTTTCTTTTTTTCCTCATCATTTTGATAATTATCTGATGAAATAGCAGTTACATAGCAATCCTCAAATGCTATTGGATATTCTTCATAATTTTCTACTGTTACAGAAAAAGATCTTCCCTTTTTAGTAAGATTTATTGTCTTATAAAAATGTGACTCAATTGTTTTTACGTGGTTCTCGCATGTCCAGCCGTCATCCATAAGCTCAGACACCTGGCATGGAAAATCATAAACCTGATCATCAATCTGAATTGTTCCTGAGTAAAAATCATCTCCAAGATCATCTGATGGTTTATAATGCTTACGCTTTGAAAAGATTGAAGATCCAAGGGAAATAACCAGTATCGCAACCAATACACATGCTGCAATTCCTACGAAATTAATGTTCTTTCTGTTTCCTTTTGGCTGACTGCCAGCCTGATTGTTTGCCTGACTATTAGCTCTATTTACCACCTGATTACCAGAGGCTACAGCTCCATCCATCCTTGTTCCGCATTTTGGGCAGAACATAGCATTATCAACCAGTTCATTCCCACATTTAATACACTTTTTCATACCTTTCCTCACTTACTATATACTAATTCTATACATGAAGAGACAGGCTTTAGAGAGTTATAAAACAAAACTCCCTAAAGCCCGTTTTCATACATACTGTTTTATTCCTCAGGGAATTCAATCTTGTGGCTTTCAACCTTCTTGTCTCTGAGCATAAGATCTGCAACAGCTTCTTTTGCAGGCTTATCGTTAAAGAGAATCTCGCAAACCTGTTCTACTATTGGCATCTCTACGTCAAAGAGCTTTGAAAGCTTAAGGGCAGCTTTGGCTGAATATACGCCTTCTACTACCATGTGTACTTCGTCCATGGCTTCCTGCATTGTCTTGCCCTGTCCTATAAGGATTCCGGCTCTTCTGTTACGGCTATGCATGGATGCACAGGTAACGATGAGATCGCCGATACCGGACAAGCCGGCGAATGTTTCAAAATGGCCTCCAGCAGCTATTCCAAGTCTTGTGATCTCTGTAATTCCTCTTGTAATAAGAGCTGCTTTGGTGTTATCTCCATAGCCAAGGCCATCAGCAATACCTGCAGCAAGTGCTATAACGTTCTTGCAGGCTGCACCTATCTCAATTCCCTTCATATCAGGGCTTATATAAACTCTGAATACTTCGTTCATGAACACGTTCTGAAGTCTTACTGCAACGCTTTCAGAGATGGCGCCTACTACGATAGTTGTAGGTGTTCCCTTTCCAACTTCTTCAGCGTGAGATGGACCTGACAGAACAGTTATATTTTTTCTCGGGAAGTCATTGCCAAGAACGTCGTGAATGACCTGGCTCATGACAAGAAGTGAACTTTCTTCGATACCCTTAGAGCAGTTAACGATTATCTGATCGTTATTTATATAGGGCTTCATAAGCTCCATTGTATCTCGAAGATGAGCTGATGGAACAACAAGAACGAGAATGCTCTTGCCTTCTACAGCTTCTTTTAAATCTGATGTGAATAATACAGAATCCGGAAGTACTACTCCCGGAAGCTTATCTTTGTTTTCATGATCTTTCTGAAACTGGTCTGCAGCTTCTTTTCTTCTGGTCCAGACTGTTACATCATGACCATTATTTGTAAGAAGATATGCAAGTGCGATTCCCCAGCTTCCAGCACCAATAATACCAATATTTTCTTTAGTCATTACCTTTTCTCCGTAGATTCATACCTTATGCTCAAACACAACCTTGGACATCAAATCTTCTGCCAAAACAAAACCTCGGACATAAAATCTTCAAAAAAACAGCACGGACATTAAATCTTCTTCGAAGATTTAATGTCTAGAGATAAAATCTTCAAGGAAGATTTTATCTCACTCTACCTTGTTTTTCTTGAAGATATAAGTCTTTCTCTCTTCGCCTTTAAGCAGCTTAACAATATTGCTTCTATGTCTGTAGAATGCAAGTACAGCCATGATAATAGCTACAATATAAACTTCTATCTTGTCTGCTGTTGCCATATTTGCAAATCCAAAAAGTCCAAGCTGACCTTCAATTACAAGAAGGATGATGAATCCTACATATATTGCAAGTGAACCAAGAGATACATAGTGAGTTATATTGAAGATTACAAGAAATACGATAAGGAACATTGGTACAAAGGTCCAGTGGAATGCGATAACAAAACCGCAGGTAGCTGCGATTCCTTTTCCCCCTTTGAAATTCATATAAAATGGGAAGTCGTGTCCAAGGATAGCACCAAATGCTGTATAGATCTTAAAAAGATTCTCGTGCTCAGGATACATTCCACCAAGGATCCAGCCTACAAGCCATACAGCGATAGCACATTTAAGCATGTCGCCAAAAAGAACGGTAAATCCTGCCTTAGGTCCGAGTACACGAAGGGTATTAGTTGTGCCGGCATTACCGCTTCCGTGCTTTCTGATGTCAATGCCTTTCATCTTACCGTAAAAATATGCTGTCTGGATCATTCCAAAAGCATATCCAACAACTAAACAAATGAGTCTGAGAACTACCATATTCATTTCAAAGTCTCCCATGATCAAATAGATTTTTTTACATCAAATGAAGAAGGATCAAAAGCTCTTTTGACCCTTACTTCATGATATTTCATCTGATTATTTATGATTACCCTTAATTGAGTTGTCCCCTTTACGCTCACGAATGAGGAACTTAAGAGGTGTTCCGGCAAAGCCGAAGGCTGCTCTTACCTGGTTCTCGATATAACGGGTATATGAGAAATGCATGAGCTTTTTGTCATTAACGAAAATAACAAATGTCGGTGGCTTAACAGATACCTGAGTCATATAGAATACTTTGAGTACGCGGCCTCTGTCTGACGGTGGCTGCTGCATAACGAGTGCCTGCATGAGGATCTCGTTAAGAACACCTGTAGCTACACGCATGTTGTGATTCTGATATACTGCATCTATCATGTCATAGAGCTTTACGAGTCTTTGACCAGTCTGAGCTGATATGAAAAGAATCTCTGCGTAAGGCATAAATGACAGTGTCTGTCTTACTTTCTTAGTGAAGTCATTAACTGAGTGGTTGTCCTTCTCGATAAGGTCCCACTTGTTTACTGCAACGATAACTGCCTTACCGTTGTCATGTGCGATACCTGCGATCTTGGCATCCTGCTCTGTTACGCCTTCTTCAGCGCTTATAACAACTACGCATACGTCTGCACGTTCAACTGCGCTGACTGTACGAACCAGCATGTACTGCTCAAGATGCTCTTTGATCTTGTTGTGACGTCTTATGCCGGCTGTATCGATGAAGGTATACTTCTGCTTGTTATGTGTGATCTCTGTATCGATGGCGTCTCTTGTAGTACCTGCAACGTCAGATACAATAAGTCTGTTCTCTCCGATGAGCTTGTTGATGATACTGGACTTACCAACATTAGGTTTACCAATGATGGCAACCTTGATGTTGTCATCGTCCTCTTCTTCAGCGGAAGCTTTTTCATCAGGGAAGTGCTTAACAACTTCCTCGAGCATATCGCCGATACCCTGCATGTTGGCAGCTGAGATCGGCACCGGATCACCGATACCAAGGTTATAGAACTCATATACGTCAAGGCTGTCACGCTTATAGCTGTCAACCTTATTAACAGTAAGGACTACAGGCTTGCCGCTTCTACGAAGCATATCAGCAACCTGGCTGTCAGCATCTGTCACGCCCTGCTTAAGATCGCAAAGGAAGATGATAACATCAGCTGTCTCAATGGCTATCTCAGCCTGCTGACGCATCTGTGACAGGATTACATCCTTGGAATCAGGCTCGATACC
>CAMVNV010000081.1 GCA_947168935.1 uncultured Butyrivibrio sp.
GCTAGAGCTCATCAACGGCCTGGTTCTCCGAAGTTATATCATCCGCCGGAAGAACCTGATAATTCATGGTATAACCTCTTTTATTAAGTCTCATCGTAAGTTCATCGATGTGCGCTGCAATCAGGTCTATACAGGACTCATCCGCCAGATAGAAGTTGGTGTTTACCTTTCTATCCGTCATCCTTACGTAGACATCCATAGGTCCCAGATTGTTCATATCAAGATGAAGAAGGGCGCTTACACTTCCATCGTCAGAAGCCATATGTTTTTTATTAGAATATACGTACAGATCCCCGTGGGCTTCATTGCCGGACATCTTAAGGGGAAGCTGAACGTAAGCATACATCTGATTGAGCTGATTCATGAAGTCAATGTTCTGTGACAGATTCTGAGAACTTTGGAAAGCGCTGCTGTTTTCACCAACATGGTTCTGCAGTATCTGCGTCATCTGCTTAACCTGAGAATTCAGCCTGTCATAGAGATTTTTGACATTTTCCTTGTCACTGACGTCTCCCGGACCTATAGTCCACTGGGAGGCGATATTGTTTTTCAAAACCTCTGTAAATGTATCTGAGGAAAAGAGCTTGCCCCATGCCTTATCAATATTGTCAGAGGTATGTATAGTTTTTTCATACAAGTTTGAAAGCTGTCTAAGGAGCGCTGCCTGGTCTTCGCCTCCAGCTTTAATTAGTTCATTCAAAGCTTCCGAAGGAACTCCTGCATTTTTAAGAGCACCTGTAAACTGGGTCAGATCAAGCTTGGCACTTAAACTCAAAGCATTACCAGCGCTCTGTAAAGACTCATTATTAGAACCTGCAATTAGGTTATTGGTAACTTCCCTTACATCAGTTCCTGCCTGGCTATTTAAAGGACCCTGAGCCTGAATTCCATCCCCCTTGCCTGGCTCAGTCTGATTCTGAATGCCTTCAGGATTTTGACCTGCCTTTGCGGCTTCTGCGCCTTTTTCAGCGCTACCATCAGACGCCAAACCAAGTACCGCGTTATCACCTTGTCCCTGAAGGGCCGCAGCATTTTTTCCATCCTGTCCTAAGTTATTTGCAGCTTCCGATACATCTCCTGCAAAGAGCTTCATCAGATCCCCATAGAGGTTAAGAGCCTGACTCTTATCCCCAGCAGCTACCATCTGATTAAAAGCCTCTGGGAGTTCATCCATAATACTATTTGCGCCGTAAAGTACCTGATGCTGATAGTTCTGATAGTTCTGGAACTGCTGAATATTGCCCTCATTTATAGGGATATTCAGATTTTTCATCTGAACAAGTGTGTTTATGTCAGCGCCCGGATTGTCAGACAAGATCCTGCTCATCTGCTGAAGACTCTGCTTGTCTATGCTCATGCCTTCCTTCATCATCTGGTTAACCATCTGACCAAGCTCGTCAGTCACAGAAAGGCCCGCCGCAATAAGAGCTTTAGACGCAGTTGCATCAAGGGCTGCTGTATTTTGATATAGGGGAGTTAAAGTCAGAGTTCCTGAAGCAGAACTTTTTACAGAAAAAGAAAGAGTCTGACCGGCACTTAGCTGCATGCCATTTTGAAGCTTGGCATCAACTATTGTGTTGTTACCAAGATCAATCTGGGCAGTTCTTGATCCGTCAGCCCCTTTTGTAACAGATAAAACCTTACCGCTTAGAGAATCGCCTGCCGCTAAAGAGCGCAGAGATTCCTGGCCCTTAGATACGACTGCAACATCTGAAGTTCTGTTAACCTGTAGCGATCCCTGAATCTGACCGCCAGGTCCTACAGTTAGACTACCCGGCATACTATTCTCCAACAAAGTTCCCGATGAAAGACCTTCTGTGGATCTCACATGGTCCGTATTTCTTGAGAGCTTCTATATGAGCCGCGCTTCCATATCCCTTGTTGGATGCAAATCCGTACTGAGGATACTTCTCGTCAAGCTCTTTCATAAGTCTGTCTCTTGTAACCTTGGCAATAATGCTTGCTGCAGCTATTGATACAGACTTGGCATCACCTTTTATGATAGATACCTGCTTGTATTCTTCAAGCTGAGGAACATGCACGGCATCAAGAAGGAGGATGTCAGGACGCACCGGAAGCTTACCTACAGCTTCTGCCATAGCTTCATAGTCCGCCTGAAGTATATTGATCTCATCAATTCTCTGAGGTGTGGCAAAAGCAACAGCAGCGCCTACCGCTTTTTCCATGATGACATCATAAAGCTCTTCTCTCTTTTTTTCGGATAACTTTTTAGAATCGTTTAGATACAGGATTTCTGTGTCCTTTGGCAGTATTACTGCGCCTGCACACACAGGGCCGGCCAGAGGGCCTCTTCCAACTTCATCGATACCGCAGACATAGCCCATCTCCTCATATCTGCGCTCGAATTCTTTCATTTTTTCAGTACGGGCCCTCTCTGCTTCCAGAGCCGTAACTTTCTTTCTAGCTGTTTCTACAAGCTTTTTGATGCCGTCACGGTCATCATCAGCATATCTTTCTATAAATGTACCAAATTCATATATGCTAAGGGATTTATAGTAGTCTTTGATCTGTGATATTGATTCCATCAGTCTGTTTCCAATCTCGCAATTATTCTTTTGTCTAAACTCTTTTTTAGAAAAAATGGATTTACTCCACAACGCCAAAAGAGTCAAACGGGTAGATTCGAAGCCATGCCTTACCAACAAGCTCTTCGCGCTTGATATTACCTACGTCTTCATAACGTGAATCCATGGAATCGTTGCGGTTATCACCCATAACGAAGTACTCGTCAGGTCCAAGGGTTACACCTTCATAGGCAACTCCCGGGTTTTTGATAACTTCACGGCCATAGCTCTCCACAAGCTTTTGCTCGTTGATATAGATATTGCCCTCAAGGTCGATCCTTACAGTTTCCCCAGGCAGCCCTATTATTCTTTTGATAAAATAGGTACTGTTCCCAAAGGCATCTACATGCGGAAATACGACTATGTCGAACCTTTCAGGGTCTCCGATCTCATAAGAAATCTTGGATACTACGAGTGAATCCTTATCCTGAAGAGTGTTCATCATAGAATGTCCGCTGACTTCAGTTCTCTGAGCAACGAACGTAATAAAGAGGAATGTGATCAGCACTACTGATGCGATATAAATAAGTGTTGATGCGATCTCTTTTACCACCTTATGAAAAGTACTGTTGTTTTCTTCCATTTGTATGTCCTCCACCTGTTTAGGTGATCCTCCCCTTTCAGTTTTCAAAACTATATTTGACTAATTCTTTAGACCAAAGTTTTATATCTTTAAACTTTACTCCTCTGGTGTATTCTCTAAAGTTATACGTCCAAGTCTTCCTGCACGGAAGTCGTCAAGAATAAGGTTAGCTGCACGCATATAATCAGGTCTTGCTCCCGGAAGAAGCAGATTTCTTGCCTTAGCAACGGCACACAGCATTCCTGAATAATTAGTCATGAGATGCTCTTCTTCAACTGCATTTTCAACATCCTCATCTGTTATATTATACGTCTTATATACAGCCTGTGCATAGTCGCTTTCAAGCTCCTTGATAAGGTCTATAGCCAGTTCTCCGCTGTCTATGTTGTCATCATTCATGGAACCGATCATAGCAAGATGAGCACCTACAGTCTGGTCCTCAAACTTAGGCCACAGGATACCTGGAGTATCAAGAAGCTGCAAAGTCTTACCCAGCATGATCCACTGTTTACCCTTTGTAACACCTGGCTTATTGCCGGTCTTAGCAGCAGCCTTACCTGTTAAATGATTGATAAATGTTGACTTTCCAACGTTAGGAATACCTGCAACCATGGCTCTTATCGGGCGGTTAACAATGCCCCTTGCCTTATCTCTTGCTATCTTGTCTGCACAGGTCTCTTCCATAAGCTTTTTGATCTTACCCATATCCTTGGATGTACGGGAATCAAGAAGAGCTGCCATATAGCCCTGTGATCTGTAATATTCAACCCACTGATTATTCTTCTCAGGGTCTGAAAGATCTGCCTTATTGAGGATAATAAGTCTCTGCTTACCTTTACCAAGCTCGTCAATATCAGGATTGCGGCTTGATACAGGGATCCTTGCATCTGTGATCTCAACGATCATATCTACAAGACCTATATTCTCCTTCATCATTCTAACTGCTTTGGTCATATGACCTGGATACCACTGATAATTCATAAAACTCCTTTTAATTAAAAACTTTAGTTGTCACTTCCAACAATACCGGACGAACCCTGCTCGCCGCCGTACACGTACCAGACGGTTCCAAGAATCCAGCCCTCTTTGACAACTCCGATATTAGCACTTCTACTATCTTCAGAACTGTTTCTGTTATCACCAAGAACAAAATACTCATCTGCTCCAAGCTTTATGGGACTTGCAGCAATTCCGGCTTCCTCCATCTTATCGTAGACATCAGAATCAGTTTCCTGCAAAGCGCCGTTGATATACAAAACGCCATCGATGATCTGAACAGTCTCACCCGGCATAGCCACTACTCTTTTGACATAATAATGTGAATTAGTATTTCCATTTGGTAAAAAAGCTATGATGTCACCCCTTGAAGGCCCTGTAAGATACGTTGAAACCTTGTTGATAAGAACCATCTGTCCGGAGAACATGCTGGGTTCCATGGAATCTCCGACAAGCTCAACGCTCTTGCCAAAGCCCATAACAAGCATCGCCGCGATTATGATAGCTACAAACGTATAGAACACCCAGGATAAGACTTCTCTTATGATCTGGGGAGTTATCTTTTTCTTCTTGTTGTGATATTCAAGATGAAATTCATTTTTCCTTCTTCTTCGTCTGAATGCCATTACCTGATCCTGCCTTACTACGAAATAACAGACTCACGCCATCATCATGGGGCATAAGTCCAGGTGCCATCATCAAAGAGCAATAAGCTCATCATCAAGCACTCTTTTTATTTTAACACAAAATCGCCTCTTGTTGGAAGAATGCAAGCTCTGGAAGGAGTAGTTTAATAGTTTTGCAGTTATTTACAGTGCTTATTTTTGCGCATAAAAATCCCTCTCTTTTATCTGGCAAAAGAGAGGGAGAAATATCAAAAAATGAATTAGTATTGTGTTTTTATATAAAACTCAGCATGGTCCCAATTTGTAATAATAGAAGTGTCCCAATAGATACCCTCTTCCAGAATAGCGCAATACATACCCATCATCTCAGCAAAATCATCAGCACAATCAGGTTCATATATTACATTTCCATCTGCATCGTAAAGTCTGAAATATATAACGCGAGAATCATAATGTCTATCTTCAACATCTTCATAAACAATTTTCTTTTTATATGCTTCCCATACATCTTCCAAACCATACATTGTAAAGTCATCAGAACCATCTGCACATTTTGAATCATCATATGAAACACTTACAACTGCACACTGGGTGTCGTAATCTGATCCCATCTCATATGTAGCTTCAGAAAACAAAAAAGAATCTTTTGTAATCTCTCCATCTTCTGATGTTGCAAAAAAATACAGAACTTCTCCAGGTGCAAAAGACGAATCAACTATAGAATCTCCCCATGAATCAAATTGTGGCTGAATATGATATGTGGTAGTAGATGTATTAGTTATAACCCATAAATTATTATTAACATCGCTTCGTTCTATCGTTACTGATACATCCTCACTTGCCAATGGCTCTGGTTCGCAAGCCGTCTCACACGCAGCATCTGAAGTTGCAGCCTGCGTCTCACCAGCAGCCTGAGTTTCAGCCACAGCAGTTGCATTTGAATCTGTTGTAGCTACATCTCCCAAACCAAACAAACCATCGCCATCACTTTCGTCATCGTCTTCATCTTCTGCTTCGTCTGACTTAGGTGATTCTTCTTCATCAATAGTTTCTACATCTTCTTCATCAGGTTCCTCAGCTTCTGCTCCGCAAGCAGAAACAAAAGTAGCTGTAGCAAGTAGTAATGCAATAAGTTTTTTCTTCATACAAGCCTCCAATTATTAGATATTTTCATTCTTTTACTATACAAACGGTATCTATCCGCGCTGAAAAAACAGCGCAATACCTCCTATTGATAATTTATAGATATCGTATAGTATATTTTTACTGTGAGAATTGCATGCTGTGAATACAGCAAAATAAGAAGAGCAAAACAACTGGTTCCCCTATAATACTTTTTTCATCTCCCACAAATAAAACTAAAAATCTTTCCCTATACCTAACACGTAAGGAAATCCCTCTTTTTCCTTACCTTCAATAAAAACATAATAATAACATTGCTTTGAGAATGCAATAGATTTTGACTAATTATTTCGACTTTTTACAAAAATATTACAAACGGTATCTATCATCTCTCAAATATGATCTTACTCCCATCATGGAGCTTGTACTCTTCTACAAGGCCTTCACCCTTAAGCAGTGCCACCGGGTTTTCTGACCTAAAAAAGCACTGCGCCGGGTTATTCATATCTATTCCAAGACCAAGCCCCATGTTGAGCCCAAATATAAGTTCTGCGATTGATATATTGGTTGGTATCTCAAGATCCATTACTTCCCCGGTATCGTTTCTTTGAAATACGATCATTATCTTTTCTCTCATAAGTAATCCTCACACTACCAGATTATCTATTTAGGAATCCGCAACGTATGCAGATTCCTAAATTTCCTTTACTTTCAATTAATCAATTGTCGGTATCTTGATCTTGAACAGGCTTGTCTTATCGCACATATATGCTTCATCTTCCTTTAGGCCTGTATGGAATTTGTGCTGCGTTTTGGTGCTGACATCAAACAGATGCTGTTCTTTAAGGTTATCAAAGACGATAAAGCATCTGTTTTCCTTGACCATTCTCACAAGTTCCGGAGCACCAATTGCCGGGACACCCTGCATGTCGGTTAAGATCACGCATACTCCTAGTGTTTTATAAGTTGTCATCATCTGTTTAAAGGCAGTTATGATATCTCGCTTTGTTGCAATAGACGCATAATACTCACTTGAATTGATTATGATCGTAATAAGATTTTTATCAGCATATGTGTTATCTTCAGACTTCAGCGCTTCATACCTCGCTTTTAGCCTTTCAGATATACCTTTGACTGTATTACCAAATTCATCAAAGTCCATGGTGTAACCCTTGATGCAAGAAAGCTGTGAGCATGATCTTAATCCGCCCGTAAAGTTATCAAGAATATATACATCTGTACCAAGATCCCTGGAATCAAGCGTCCCAATCATATAACTGATAAATCTGTTCTTAGCACTGTCAACATCTCCAGACACGATAATACCGCTCTTACTAAACAGATCGATACTTACAGGTTTCGTCGTCTCATAACTTATACCTGCAATGATCTCATAAGGTCTGCACGCAGCCATGGCTCCCGCGATAGTGTCAAGAGTAACCACCTGCGGAACTTCAGGAATAGCGCTTGCCTCGTATTTCGAATATTTATCATTGTATTCCTTGATGAAGTCTCGTATCTTTTCGATTCTTTCGATTTCTTTCTCCGCATCAAAGGCATTATAGATCTGGCATTCCTGATATTCCCTGCCCACTTTGATAACGCACCTTCCAGGCACATCATCCGGATAGAGTCTGCATCTTTCAAATACGTATGCATAATCATTCTTATCATTCAGTGAAAAGCTGTACCTGTGAAGGAATGATGATATCAGCTTAAATCCAAGACCCGATGCGTTCATGGCTGTGACCACAAAACTTATACCGACAGAAGGTCCTTCCTGAATGATCCGGTGAAGATCATCCATCATTTCAGGATATGCATTCTTAAGCATAGGATAGTTGTCTATAAGCACGACGATCTGCGGGAACTCACGATACCCGGCTTCCCTATATGAGGAAAAAGAGCTAAGTCCAAGGTCAGAGAGTTTTAGCTTTCTGTTTTCAAGCTCTTTCTTCATAAGCTTGATATAATTCCTCATTCGCTCTTCATCTGCAGCGGTAACAACACCTACTACCTGATTGAGTTCCCTAAAGTTAGACAGCATCATGGATGCAAAATCAAGGATATAAAGCTTTACATCCTTAGGCGTATAAAGCTGAACAAGGCCGCGGATGATAACCTGAAGAAGGTTGGTCTTACCGTTCTGAGCAGCTCCAAGAACTATGAGATTGCCCTCAGTAAGGTTAAGCTCCATAACTCCCTGTTCCTGCCTGGATGGGTAATCATAGATTCCAACAGGTACCTTTATATCACCATCAGTCTCAGAGCCAGGTCTCATAACAGGTGTCTTTGTATCATCATCTGCCCCTGCCTGCTTGGAAGCTATTTGTGCTCTGCCATTTCGGTATCCTTCTAAAGTAAACGATATATTGGTTTCAAGTGGTGGCAGGCATATGGGCGAAAGCTTACTAATACCCTCTTCATAGCAGTACTCATCAATATATTTGATAAGTGCTTCCATCTGGGTCTCTGCCCTTTTACGAGTATCATTCTTCTGCGCGTATACAAGCTCTCTTCTTCCTGCAAGGTCAACTTTACATATCTCAAACTCTCTTGCTTCATCAACACCTTCAACAAGAGCAGGCGCACCACTATATGCAGACTGGAAGAGTTCAAATATCTCATTGTTACCAACCTGAAGATAACATCTTCCGGGTTCTCTTATCTCAGCTGCAAGTGGAGACTTTAAGACTTCATTACTGTCAGCCTTGTCCTGAACTTTGAGACACAGCTTAAATCTTGAGTTACTCCAGATCTGATCATTGACTACGCCTGCTGGTTTCTGAGTAGCAAGGATCATGTGAACGCCAAGGCTTCGACCGATTCTGGCGGTACTTATCAGCTCTTTCATAAACTCAGGCTGATCAGATTTTAGCTCAGCAAACTCATCGACTATCAGGATAAGGTGTGGAAGCGGCACAGCCGCTTTGCCTGTTTTATAGAGCATGATGTAATCGTCAATACGGTTAACATCATATCTGGCAAAAAGTTCCTGTCTTTTTAAGAGCTCTGCCCTTATGGACATAAGGGATCTTTCAATCTGCTTGCCGTCTATGTTGGTCATCGATCCGCACAGATGAGGAAGGTTTCTGAACTGGTTGGCCATACCACCGCCCTTAAAGTCGATAAGTACAAAGCCGACATCATATGGGCTAAAACGAGTTGCAAGAGACAATATAAATGTCTGCAACAGTTCAGATTTACCCGATCCTGTAGTACCTGCAACCAGGCCGTGGGGGCCATGTCCGTTTTCATGGATATTAAGGTAAAGTGGTGCTCCGCTTCCGACTACACCAATTGGAACTTCCATATCTTCGCATACATTGGAAGATGCCCATCTAGCCCCAAGGTCAATGTCATAAGCGCTCATAATACCAAGAAGTGTATATAATGAGATATTCTTGGTAAGTGTACTTTCAAGACTGATTTCTTCAATAAAAACAGGTGCAAGCTTAAGAGCCGCAGATGAAGCCTGATTCAGGGTTATATGCGGATATACAAAAGGCTGAACTTCCTGCCCATTTGCAGTATCAACTACTGTTCCCCTGTTGTTATCAGGTTCAAGATATACTCTTTGTTCTACGTCATGATGAACGAACTCTTCATGTTCATCAAAGAAAAGGAAGGTGAATCCAAGTTCTTTGGCCCTACTCACATAACTTGTCACAGGGTGTCCGCCAAGCATATCTGACCTGTACATGAAGACAACGTAGTGCACAGGGAAGATCCCGCTCTTATGTCCACTTGCCATAGATTCACGCATAGAAAGCTCCGAATACAGGAACTGAAGCATAGTCTTACGAGAATCATCATCATATACGACAAATCTTGCTATATGCTCATCATCCATGGAATTCTGAAGCCATCTGACCCATGAAAAATAAGGGCAGTCTTCTTCATTTATGAAAAAGATCATTTTGACATCTTTATAGAAATGCTGCCCTGCTATAGTAATAATAATATTTTTAGCTATCTGATATAGTTTATTCCTGTTACCGACAAATCCAACTGCACTTAGCCTAGCCAGATGCAAAGCGATAGGCATATTTTCAAGGCGCTTATACTTCTCATTCATCTGCCTTGGGAAGTCCATCATCTCATCTTCTGTATCAATAAAGTCCTGCTCCCTGTATTCTACCTGGCATGCAGACTCTACTGTACCTGTGCCTATCCATACATCAAGGAAATCTTCATGAACAGGTTCTCTTTCAAAAAGTCTTGAATCAAAGTTCTCAACTTCAAGAAGTGTTTCCTGCAGGGAGGTATTCATCTTCTCTGCAACCTGTCTCTCCTCTAGCCTAAGCTTTTCAATCTCCTCTTCTTTTCTTTCAATGTACGCATTGTAGGTAACAATCCTTTTTTCTTCATCCTTCTTTCGCTTCTTTTTATTCCTGAAGTAGTTAACGACAGTCATGACAACGCTCATACCCATGGATACGCCAAAGTAAAGCATATACATGATGTTACTGCCGATCATGCTCCTTACCGCGATCATGGCGATCATAGTAACGCACATAGGAAGAACTGTTCCTAAAATGTCATTACCATTGCCATTATCCTGAAGCTCTTTGGGCTGAAGGACAGACGGGATCTCTTCAGGCATTACATACCTTTGTCTTGCGCTTCGAATAAACAGGGGATATTTTAAGTGGTTACTTTGCCATGATATCTTCCCAAGTTTAAATCCAGTCTGAATATCATAGCTATCGCAGGTCAGAAAACCATCAGAAGAATAGAAAAAAATGTAACCAAAAAATGAAACAAACTGACCCTTTTTAAAGGATATCCTTTCATCACGGACCAGTGTTCCATTAATGCTGACTTCATGCCTTGCGCGGCTTACGTCGATAGTAAAACCGTTTGAATCCGATAAGAAAACTATATAGCTACTTACAATCTTATCGTCATTTATAGCTATATCGTAATTGCCCCTGCCACCAATAGTGAAAGAACCTGTAAAGGGGACTTTAATGCTCTTGTCATAATTGTCCTGAATATTACCAAAATCTACTGCAAAATCAAGATATAAGAAATCTACAGAAAGGTTCCCATAGCATACAGCAAGGTGGTCGCCCGGCTCAAGTATGTGGAAGTGTTCCTTGGTTCCATCCTCGCTTTTTATAAAAAGGCCATCACCACAGTATACAAAATACTTGTCATTTTCTTTTTCAATACTAAGCTTAAAGTCGCCAAAAAACTTGCTCTTGTCAAATCTTATCTGGCAATCCTTTTTGGTTCCAATAGACAGGCCCTTATCTTCATCTAAAACAGCCTCTTTATATATACCACTTCCATATATAGATACACGATATCTCACAATACTTCCCATTTATGCCTTATTACAATGTAATTGCCAATGTACGAACACCCCATACCATCAGACGTATTCCATAGTCAATATCACATAACTGCCTCTGCAGCTTTCCTGTAATAATTCATTCCTTCCCTTGATTCAAAAATATCTGCAATGTCACTCTTTTCAGGTATGTATTCACATATCTGAGCGTTTCCTTCTATACTATTTTCATTCCTGCACCTTGCACATATATAGACAATTTCTACAAGGCCTACAGAAAGCAGCTTAATAAAGCGCTCACGCCTCTCATCATCTTCTCTCCCCTGACCTGTAACAATCACAAGTCGCTCACATTCAGACAAAAGCGTAAGCCTTGCTGCAGACAGACCTGATTCAAATTCGATAACTATATGATCGTAGATCTTACCAGATTGAAGCGACTTGACCACATGAAATATCTTATCTTCCGTAACCTGATATGTAGATAGAACATCCATAGACTGCGGGATATAATCGAATTTACCCTTGCGGACATTTGCAAGTATCACGTTACTTGCATTCGGAGACCCTGCTGCAATAGCTCTCTTAACTTCATCAGTCATAAATGTGCGTCCACCATCCGGAAGTGTAGGTCCGCCGTTATGAAATGCTCCAGACTTATCTATGACACTTTCAAATGTCTGAAAAGCCTCAGCATTTATATACAAAACCTTCTTACCCATTTCAGATAGACGCAGACACATACCTATGGCAGATACAGTCTTACCACATCCTCCACTTGGAGAACATATACCTATAATCTTTGTATCCCTGCTCTTATCATCAAAAGATTTTCTAAGAAAGCTATCATCAAGTTCTCTTATGATAGAATCCGCCCCGCCATATTTACTGATCTCTCCAGCCTTGGTAGTAGCTGATTCCGTTAATAAATATGCCTTTTCAGATCTTATGGTTCCATTTATATGATTTATAAAAGAAGGATCTACGATAAGGATGTTGATATTGTGGGGGCTTTTTAGATACTCCTTAAGATAATCAGAGTCCGAGATAAGATCAAATCTTACATCTTCCTTAAGTGCATAAGAAAGCTTATATTCAATGCTTATATTGTATTCATCATCTGATGATATGATCAGAATTGTCTTAACCATTTACTTATTCCTAAAAAAAATAAAACTTTAAAATAGTACTTCTCAAAAAATGATCTCAAAATCCATATCCGCGATCCGGAGAATATCGTGGTCCTTAACTTTAGTCTTCTCGCCGCTTTCTAACATACGGCCATTAACATACGTATGATTAAGGCTTCCAAGGTCTGATACATACAATGATCCTTCTACTCTTTCAAGAGCGCAGTGTCTCCTGCTTATAGCTCCGTTACTTTTGATACAGCCGTCACATCCGTCTTCCTTGCCGATTATAAAATAGTTTTTAAGAGCATAAAAAGAAAACACACCAAGTTCACCCTTGTAACGTATCTCGATTAGTTGATCATCACTTACATAGGGATCTGAATTTCCACTACCTGGGATTTCTTTTTTGAGCTCTTCCAATACTTTTTCAAGACATACGAACTTAACTGAAGTTTCGCTTTCCCTAGACTTATAAAGCTCATGCAATAAACCATACAATGGTATATCCGCTTCGCTGGGCTGATGATCCAGAATCCTTTCAAATACTCCTATAAGAATCTCAAAAAGTGTCTTGTTCCAGGCAAAAGCCCCAGCTTCCTGATCAGGATTCAATACCGGCACGATGCATACTTTCAGTCTTCCATTTTCAGGATCGAAGTAAAGATTATCAAAAGACAGGTCTATCATCTCTCTGGTAATAAAAGCGTCTCCTTCTATGAACTTAAGCACACTGCCCAAATCACGGAGTAGACATATAATCTTGTCAGGTCCAAGCTGTTCCTTAAGAAGCGACAGACTCCTAATACCTTCAATGGAATACAACAATCTGATATCCCCATTTTTATGAAAAGCACTTACGGGAATGATAGAATCGTTGTCTATGTTTATAAGCTTTTTCAAAGCTAATCTATGGACCGCTTCACCCTCTTCAAAAGAAAGGGCGATATGGTCTCTGTATCTGTCTATGTTCATGCTGATTCTTCGCTTTCCTCGGGAATTTCTGCGTCAGGATGAATAGCATGATATAACAAATCTTCTTGCCTATAAGCAAAAAGAAGTGCTTCAAGGGAAGCAAGTCCCGCATTCATTCCAGCAATAGTAAGTGCTATAGCAGATTCTCCATCATCATTAAGCTGTTGTAGGTTTTTAGAAAGCCTCGTGAAATTTCTTGTTCTAAATGTTTTATAATTAGCTGTATCTATATAATCGCAATCTTCACCAACACAGTTACTCTTATCAAGAGCTGCAACAAGCTTTTCAATTGCCAGTTCTATTTGAACTTTATCATCTTCAAGCATTTCAATCTCTTTATGTCTGCAAGCCATAGTTTTCTATTACTCCCCTTCTTCCGAAGCAGGTGGCGAAATAAAATCCATTGCTTCAAGATCCTGATCTATTAATTCCATATCATCAGAAAAGTCTTTCATCGTCTGCTTAGCTCTTCCAACTATACTTGAACTATAACCACTATATGCTATTAGTGACATACTTGCATAATAAAATGCAGATGCTGACTTACCAACTTGTGATCTCCAGTTGTAACACATTGTATTAACCACCTGCAAATTGTGTTTGTGATCTAAATCCAGGTTTGCTTTTATTTCTGCTAATGATTTTAAAGCCGTAGTAATTGCAGTGTTTTTTACTGTAATCGGACCTACTCCACTATCTTCTTCCATGACATTAGTTACGCCCATGCTAGCATCTCCTTAATTAGTCTGTATAAACATCAAATTGTTACAACATCAATTCGGACCTTCATTAAAAATGTCCACAATACGAGTAATCTCGTTTTTAATAACTTCACTATCATCTATCTGCTCATAGCGATCTAGGCCCCTGCAAATAATATTATTAAATACCTTATTCTTTTCTTTACTAGTAGCATCTACAAGGAAAAAGAAATATTTAACAGCACTTTCTGCATCATATCCAAATCTCTTTATGAGCATAGTTACAATTGCTGCCTGAACCTGCATATGGGTTGCTCCGTTCTGCATTGAAAAAGCATTGATCATACCAAAAAGATATGGAGGTATTACCATCCTCTCCGTATCACTAATCCCTCTCAAATCGACATCAAGTGCCTTTTGTACTTTATCTATTATTTCATTAACCTTTAAATGATATTCCTTTTCGTCCATTACGATTCTATCTCCCTTTTTTAATAAACTTTGAATTTACCATAATATTGTGATCCAATCCATCCACAAGCAATATGCCCTGCTTTATATATGGTGAACAAATCTTCAAAAAAATCCGACTTATAATATTCTTTCATACTACTTGCCATTATAATTTGTTTAATGTTGTGTACAATACTCCTTACTAATTCATCCCTATCGCCAAAATTTGTACCTGAACATTTCGAGTAAATTTCATCATTAATATTTGGCATAATATCTCGATCAATATCATCAACCAATGGATTCCATTCATGATTCAATATATCTTCATAATTATCTTGCAAATAACTTGAAATATCATTCATTGACCTCTGACAAGTATTATCCCAGCTATATATTAACGATTCATCATCAATAGTATCCAGACTTCTTATCATCCGATAGCTATGATTTAACAGAAGTTTTTCTCTATGTCCGCATTTTTCAAAAAAGTTAATTCTTTCTATTTCTTTGACTATCTTCATATCAACATTCATGCGACTCTCCTACTTTTTTAAATTAATTTTATCTGGAATTCTTCTAACAGTTCTCTCATCAACCACATTATCGATATAATCTAATCCTTGACCATTTATCTTTTTATTGATAGAAGAATAAATCTCATCTGTAACATCTTTTTGAATGAACTGCGATATTGGTTTATCAAAACTATCCAAATCGCCGCCTTTAATGGTGGCATCAATATAAGACAGTATAACATTACGCTCCTCTTTGGTAAAACCTCCCACAGCATCTCCAAATTCATTCTCGATCTTACGAAAAGTATACCATTGCGCATACTGCTCTTTTGAACACTCAACTACATAATGCGCATCTGCTGGATCGAGTCCAGAATAACGGAAAGCATCTTCTGCTGCATCTGCATATTCTTGAACTGTTGGAAGTTTACCATCTCTAATGCCACCTTTTCTGAACTGATCCCACCAATTTTCCATGTGCTCATGAAACTTATAATGAGGAGACCCTGGAGGAGATTTCATCAGATCTCCTTCCATTTTTACGCAATATGCTTCTCCTCTATCAATTACATCTCCAAATGCTGCATCTTGGAAAGTATGATGAGCTTCACCAGGTATTTCTTTTAGTACTTCGTCATTATGAAAATTATTATATGTATCTACTATAACCCCCGGCTTATATTCTTCGTCTAATGCCTTGTTTTCATGTATATGGCCATCATCTACATGATCTGAAGCCCTCTCAACATCTGTAGCATTTTTTGCTGTATTATCCGCTGCTTTTTCTGCATCAGTTACGTGATCGGCTGCTCTTTCTGCGTCTGCTGCATGGTCGGCTGCTTTTTCAGCATCTGCAGCGTGATCTGCTGCTTTTTCTGCATCTGCTACATGATCGGCTGCTTTCTCAGCATCTGCTGCATGGTCGGCTGTTTTTCCCGCATCTGCTGCATGATCTGCTACTTTTTCTGCATCTGCTGCATGGTCGGCTGTTTTTCCCGCATCTGCTGCATGGTCGGCTGCTTTCTCTGCATCTGCTGCATGAGCGGCTGTTTTCTCTGCATCTGCAGCATGAGCGGCCGTTTTTTCCGCATCTGCTGCGTGAGCGGCTGTTTTTTCCGCATCTGCTGCATGGGCAGCTGTTTTCTCTGCATCTGCTGCGTGAGCGGCTGTTTTCTCTGCGTCTGCTGCATGGGCGGCTGTTTTTTCTGCGTCTGCTGCTTGGGCAGCTGTTTTCTCTGCATCTGCTGCGTGAGCGGCTGTTTTCTCTGCGTCTG
>CAMVNV010000082.1 GCA_947168935.1 uncultured Butyrivibrio sp.
ACATTGTCCGCGCCAAGGGAACTCTTGCAGTTGGAAATGAGACTATGCGCTTTGACCTTGCAGACAGGCTCTATTCAATTACAGATTCTACGCAGGATACCAGTCAGTGCGTTTTTATAGGTGAATCTCTCGATCAGACCAAGATACGTAGCCGTATGGGACGAATCTTTGAGCCTAAGAAGATTTCTCTGACTCGCGCATATGTAAACCGCGGTTCACAGATATAATATACCAGTCATATCTACCCAAAAAGAAACACGCACTTGGGCGTGTTTCTTAAAATAACGTTTTTCACTTAAGTTTTCTTTAAAGCAATACATTTTTCTTTAAATTCTTCCATAGGTACTGGCGGCGAGAACAGGTATCCTTGCAGATAATCGCATCCTATTCTTTGCATCTCATCAGCCATTTCCTTGGTTTCAATTCCTTCAGCCGTGAGTGTAAATCCCATATTTTTGAAGGTCTGGACCATACTTGGAAGAAGGCTGTCTGGATTTTCGCAGTAGTCCCTTACGATAGCCATGTCTATTTTGACATTAATAAATGGTATCTGTTTTAATCTGTCGAGATTTGAGTATCCTTTGCCATAATCATCAAGGACGAACTTAAATCCTCTTTCCTTCATAGTCTTTATCTGACGGAACAATACCATCTGATCTACCATTGCTTCTTCTGTAATCTCAAGGTGGATAAGACCTACATCTATTCCGCTTTCTTCCACGATGGAATTATATTTTTGTGCAAGGCCATGATTCATGAACTGCATTGGCGACAGGTTTACATTGAACCATGATATGCCCATTTTTTCCAGATCATTTTCTTTGATGTATTGGCAGGTCTTTTTAAGAATCTGCTCTCCCATCTGGTTGATGGCACCGTTCTGCTCCGCAACAGGAATAAATTCTCCGGGCATGATCCTGTTACCCTCCTGATCTTTGATCCTGGCAAGGGCTTCCGCACCTACTATCTCGTGAGTATCTGATCTGACTATCGGTTGTAGATATACTTCAGTTAGTTCATTTTCTGTGACCCATTTAAGCGTCTTTCTAATATAAACTTCTCTCTCATTTTGCTCTATATCAGAATCCTGAACATAGTAAACTGCTCCTGGCACCTGATTGACCTTATCTCTAAGTACCGCAAGAACAGCATTAAGACGCCTTTCCGGAGATTCAATCGTCATCTCTTTTGCCGTCTGAACAAAATCAAGTACGAAATACATCTGAGTATCTTTATGGATCCAGGGATCTTTAAACCTTTTATTGATCTCACCTATGATCTTATTGCTGTCAATATCTCCAGCGCCCACCAGCACGAATCTTCCCTCTCTATGATAAAAGGAAATAAGATCTTTAAACTCATTTCTAAGATACTGCCCTATAAGATTAAGTCCCTTATCAGTCTCAGTCGCCCCGTATACGCCCCTCATCTCTGTATAGTTGTGGATTCCAAATGCAATATATCTGTTATCCTTATATGACTTGATCTCATCAACATAGTATCTGAGCGCATTAGTGTTAAAAGAACTATATTTAAGATCATAAAAGAAATCAGGATTGGCAAAAGACAGATAGATAATAATAAGGGCTATAAGGCAAAATGTATCCAGCAAAAGAAGCGTTGGGAAAAACTTCCTTAAGATTGTTCCCAATAGAAGAGTCAGGTTATAACCTATAGCACCTGCAAATGCTGTATTATTAGGCAGATTTTTTCTTTTCACAACAACTAAAACAATCGAAGCGATTACATAAAAACCAAGGCACGAATAAATGACGAGATCATATAATGGGCCCCGTTTGTATCCTTCTTCTGTAATAGCATAGACAAGGTGCGTCATCCTGCCGGAAACAGTTATTACGATCGCAGCGGCGAAAGGAACATATGCAATCCAGTGCAGATTCTTGGTAAAATTGTGATGCACTTTCAGGATATATTCTGTTAGTAGGAAGAAAAGATATGCTCTGATGAAAAAGGTAATAAAATATATATCATTTAAAACATATAATTGCCCTGCAGTAAAACTCGTGTAGCGTTCATCAGCCATACTTGAGACAATATCCATGATCATAACTATAGCTTCAACTATAGCCAGCTGGAGATATACCCTGTTCATGCCTATATTGATCCTTGGTATATATAAGCAGTAGGATACAAATACTATCAATATGAGAAAGCTAGGAAATATATAACTATAATTCCACATAATATTCTTCTCTCTTTAACCCTAAAAATGTAGAAAAACAAAACTCTACTTATCATTTATCGGATAACCATTAGAGAATTAGAATATTTTAAAATAATTAAAGGATAAAAATAATTAAAAATCCCTCCTTACCAGACTTTCGGTAAAGAGGGAAAAAATCAATAATTATTCAACTGTAACTGACTTAGCAAGGTTTCTAGGCTGATCCGGATCGTTACCCTTACCAACTGATGTGTAATAAGCAAGAATCTGAAGAACTACAACTGATTCAAATACAGAAAGCTCATCTATTACCTCAGGTATGCTGACATGAACATCACAAACAGTATTATCTGTGATCTCCTTATCCTTACTGATGAGGATTACATAAGCTCCTCTTGCCTTAACCTCTCTGATATTAGAAACAACCTTACTGTAAACAGACTGCTGTGTAGCAATAGCTATTACAGGAGTACCTTCTGTGATAAGAGAGATTGTTCCATGCTTAAGTTCACCTGCAGCATAAGCTTCAGCGTGAATATAGCTGATCTCTTTGAGCTTAAGAGCACCTTCCATAGAAAGAGTATAGTCAAGACCTCTTCCGATGAAGAAAGCATCTTCTGCATTAACCATACGGTTAGCCTGAACTGAAACCTTCTCTTCAAGCTTAAGAACTTCTTCGATCATTGAAGGAACGTTCTTAAGACCTGAGATGAATTCTCTGATCTCAGACTCAGAAGCCTTACCAGTTACAAGGCCAAGCTTGCATCCTACAAGGTACATAGCAGCAACCTGAACTGAGTATGCCTTAGTAGAAGCAACTGCAATTTCAGGACCTGCATGTGTATAAAGAACATGTCCACTCTCACGTGCAATTGTTGAACCCTTAACGTTAACAATAGCAAGTGTTCTCTGTGTATACTTCTTAGCAAGACGAAGAGCTTCAAGTGTATCGATTGTCTCACCTGACTGTGATACAACGATCACGAGTGTGTTCTCGTCAATAGTAGGTCTTTCATATCTGAACTCAGATGCGATAGCAACTGTTACAGGTATTCCAAACTTATTCTGGATAAGTGTACGTCCTACATTACCTGCATACATAGCTGTTCCGCAGGCGATAACTGTGATATCGTGAACGCCCTCAAACAGAGAATCCGGAATATTGTCATCCTCAAAGTTAGGAAGAAGATCCTTCACACGAGGATTGATAGTATCTGCAAGTGCTCTTGGCTGCTCATGGATCTCTTTGATCATGTAATGAGGATAGCCGTCCTTCTGAGCTGTTGATACATCCCAGTCAACTGTAAGATACTCAGGCTCTACTGTCTTACCTTCAAGATCCTCAAGAGTAATACCCTCATCCTTAAGTGTAAGGATATGATACTCAGGAACAACAAAATAGCTGTTTGAGAACTCGATGAATGCTGTAAGGTCAGATGCGATAAAAGATCCTTCGCCATCAGTATGAGCTGCTACAAGTGGGCTTACGTTACGAACTGCATATACTTCACCCGGATGACCCTTAAACATGATACAGAAGGCAAAAGAACCTTTGAGCTCTTTAACTGCTGCTCTAATAGCTGCCTTAGGATCTCCTGAATAGTTCTTACTGATAACTGCAGCTGCAACCTCAGTATCTGTATCGGATTTAAGCTTGCCCTTAAGATCATACTTCTTGATAAGCTCGTGATAGTTCTCGATGATTCCGTTGTGGAGAAGAGTAACATCACCATACTTATGAGGATGAGCATTGGCATTAGTTACGCCGCCGTGAGTAGCCCATCTTGTATGACCGATACCTGTAACAGAACTGTTCTCATCATCGCAGATAGCTCTAAGATCGTTAACCTTACCAGCTGTCTTTCTGATAGATACATGACTTCCGTTATCCTTGAAAAAAGCTATTCCCGCACTGTCATAACCACGGTACTCAAGTCTCTGAAGTCCATCAAGAAGGATGTCCTGCGCAGGCTTATGTCCTGCAAATCCAATAATTCCACACATATATAAAAATTCCTTTCATGTCAATGTTCGTGGATGATCAGAACAGATTCACCATTTTTCTATAGAACGAATTACTATTCCTGATACCGTTCATAAGTTCAAATTTAATACAGTGAAACTGGTCCCTCACATCTATATTGAGTTATTAACATGACAGCAGTCAATTTGTTGCCGGATTGTTCCGGTATTTACAACTGCCTTACGCATTCATGCATACGTCCGGGCATCCGCCGAATATTCGATAAACCCGAATCCTCGTTAACCGCTCCCTGCGGTACATGGCGCTAAAGTTTCTAAACTTTTCGAAATCTAAGTCCTCCTCAAACTTAAACTACGATATCTTAACATATTTTAGATATAAAGACAAGAAATGGGCTGGCGGGCAGACTTCTCGCTTGCTTTGAGGGAAGAGGTTGTGCCCGGCCAAATCTGAGAAATTATAATCATGTTATGTAAAAATACAGAAACACACATATTTGTGCATTTCTGTATTTAAACTTTGGCAACACACGAAGTCTTCAATGGCCATCAATCATTTTATATTACGCATTAACTGCTGCCTTATCCGTAGAAAATATAATCTTCAACGCCCTCTCTAGTGTAGGTACGATAATCGCAACAAGTACCATCTTCAGGACATCTCCCGGAATAAATGGAATCATGCAGGCTGCAAGGGATGCTGAAATGCTCATCTTTGTCAGGAATATGAACTGGGTAAGGCCTATTGTGTAGATGATTACACTTCCAAGAAGCATTGCTATTATCATTGTTGCATACTTCTTAAGGCCCTTTTCATTTCTTCCAAACTTATAATAAAGGAAACCTGCCAGCGCTGCTGCGAATGGCCAGGACATAATAAAGCCGCCGCTTAGCCCGACAAGCGATCCAATTCCTCCTGATAATCCTGCAAATACCGGAAGTCCTACTGCTCCAAGAAGTACATATACAAGCACTGCTACAAAGCCGTAAAGTGGGCCAAGAAGAAGTGCTGTAAGGAATACTGCTGCCGTCTGAAGTGTAACTGGCACGCCTCCCGGAAGAGGGATGGAAACTGGTGCTGTAGCACAACAAAGGGCTGCGAACATTGCACATAAAACTATTGTCTTGACTGTAAATTTTTTCATAACGATGCCTCCTGATTTTATGCGGTTCCTAAAGATAGTAAACCTTATCAGGAGGATTGTCAACTTTTATAATCTCTAATTAGTTTACAATTGAACAATTTAGTTTACATTGTCTGTATTATCAACATTATTATCTATTACAGCCGGTAGATACTTCTGGCGCTGCTTCTCAATTACGCTTCTGATCCACTCATTATCTGATAAAGTCTTAGTCGCATCGGCCATCTCCGACTCATTAGCAAACTCGTCAAAGATATTCTGCTTGCGTTCAAGGAGCCTTATCATATCTTCATCAATTGAATCAGAACAAAGCAAATGGTATACAAGGACGTTTCTAACCTGTCCCATACGGTACACTCTTGATATAGCCTGAGTCTCAAGCGAAGGCTTGATCTGTGGTTCGCAGAATATTACTACACTTGCAGTCTGGATATTAAGACCTGTTCCGCCTGCAAGAACCTGGCTTACAAGAACACTTCCTGCTTCACTACCCGTAAAGCTGTCCACAATATTCTGGCGCTCTGATATAGATGTAGAGCCTGTTATCTTAAATACAGGCCTGTCATTAAGAAGACTGCATACCTTATCAATAGTATCAATGAAGTAGGAAAAGACTATTATCTTACGGCCTTCATCCCTTGCCATATCACAAAGTTCAAGAAGTCTCACAGCCTTGGATGAATGCTTTATATCATCCTGAAGCCATGCTACTCTTCTCATGGACATGAAGCTTCCTTCTCTTACCTCGTTAACATAAAAGGCCTTATCTTCACTGGTCATCTCGCACCACTGAGGCTTATCTTCCATTTCAGGAAGTTCCTGAAGTACATCCTCACGTACACGTCTAAGATATACAGGTGCTATTACTGACTTAAACTCATCTGACTGATTCATGAAGGCATATTTCTGGACATCCTTAAGTATCTCGTCCTGTCTTAAGATACCTATGAGATTGCACATCTCGTCAACCTTATTTTCAAGAGGTGTTCCTGTCATAAGGAGAGTTTTCTTAGCCTTCTTTTTGACTTCCACAAGGTACTGAGTTCTCTTTGCTTCAGGGTTCTTGATATAGTGGGCTTCGTCAACAACCATCATTTCGATGACAGTATCTTTACTTACATTATCTGCAAACTCATCAAGGGATTCGTAATTAGTTACGGCAACTCCGCCGCTCTTTTCCCAATCAAGAATATCAATCTTGCCCTTCGATGCATGAAGAAGATGGGCTCGCAGCTTACTGTGCTTTTCAACTTCCCTGCACCAGTTGATAAGTACGCTGGCTGGGCACACAACAAGAAAATGTGCATTCGGAGTATTTGCAGCAATTGATGCCATTGCAGCTATAGCCATGATGGTCTTTCCAAGTCCCATCTCATCTCCAAGAAGGGCATTTTCCTGGTGAATTGCGTACTTAGCTCCAAATGTCTGATACTGTCTAAGTGACACATTAAGAAGCGTTGTATCAAGTTCCTGACCTTCTATCTCTTCAGCCAGATTCGACGGAATATCCTTGTAAACTGAGCTGATCTTAACTGAAGATACATTAAGACTGTCAAGAAGGGCATAAAAAGGCGCACTGTTATTTAAAAACTCGCGCTTTGCATCAGCAAGTGTCAGAAGACGAAGGGCCTCATACTGATTGATAAGCCCCGCTCCCCTGTCAGGATAATTATCCTTATTTATGGCCAAAAGAGTCTCAAAACCATTAACTGTAGACTCTTTAGCCTTGCTTGTTGAAAAGAACCATCTAAGAGAGTTTCTTATCTTGATATCATTAAGCGCACCTGTAACATGCCCATGATACCTGGCATTCATCTGGGCTGCATCTTTGTAGACAGGCGCTTTTTTCATATATTTATAAAGCTCAAACACAAGATTCCAGTTTTCAGGATCCTGTGAATCCGGATCTATTCTGACAGAGGTAGTCTCCGCCATCCTCTGTAGGAAAAGAGCTATGGTCTGCCTGATGGCACTTGCCTGGGCCTGTCCTATTCCACTTATCATAGAAAGAGCAGCTTCAGATCTTCCTGAAAGCTGGGCAAGATTCTGAAAACCTGCCTTTTCAAGGACTGCAACTCTTATACCAGCCTTGGCATTTGCAAGCTCACTGACAGGAATAGATGAAAGGCCGCTTTGGGCAAGCTTAAGCTTTAGCGCAGCTGCTGCCTTATTAATAGCTTCCCTGGCCCCTTCTTCCTCTGCACTTATGGAACATAATCTCCCATCTACAGAAGATATAGTCCTAATATTATTATTAAGCAGCCCAAAATCCGGCTTATATATTCTCTCATTGCTCATTGTTTTGTAATTCTCACTTTCCCCAAACGTTTATCCAATCCGCTAGCTAAGCAGTTCTAAAAGGTCATCCCTGGATAGTGATGCACTTGATATGCCATCGCTTTCAAGAATGCTTTCTGCAAGGGCGCGCTTTTTTTCCTGCATCTCAACGATCTTATCCTCGATCGTTCCATGTGCTATCAGCTTAAATACAGTTACTACCTTGCGCTGTCCTATCCTGTGAGCTCTGTCTGTTGCCTGATTCTGAACAGCAAGATTCCACCAAGGGTCATAATGTATTACCACATCTGCCCCTGTCAGATTGAGTCCTGTTCCACCCGCCTTAAGTGATATAAGGAAAACAGGCGTGGAATCTGAATTAAAGGCATTAACAAGCTCAATCCTCTTTTCCTTAGGAGTTGCTCCTGTTATCTCATAATATGCTATGCCTTCAGCATCAAGGCGCTTTTTGAGTATCTCAAGCATGGATACGAACTGGGAGAATACAAGGGCCTTGTGCTCTCCTTCAATTACCTGCTCGATCATATCCATGAATACGTCGGTCTTACAGCTACCCTTGTTATAGTCTTCAAAGCAAAGGGATGGATCGCAGCATATCTGGCGAAGTCTTGTAAGTTCAGCCAGGATCTCAATCTTACTCTTTCTAAACTCATCATCCGTCTGCTTTTCAAGACGCATCTTCATCTGCACAACCTGAGCATCATAGAGGTTTTTCTGATCTTCATCCATTCTCGCATAGCGGATCTCTTCGAGCTTATCTGGAAGGTCTTTTAATACGTCAACCTTTTTCCTTCTAAGGATAAAAGGCGTTACCATGGCGCGAAGTCTTGCCATTGGCGCCTCTTCTTCAAAGCGCATTACAGGTATCTCAAACTCTGACCTGAACTGCTCGTAGCCGTACAGAAGCCCTGGCATCAGATAATCAAAGATGCTCCAAAGCTCTGACAGCCTGTTCTCAATGGGCGTTCCAGTAAGGGCAAAGCGCCTGTCAGCATTAATTAGCTTAACGCTCTTAGCTGCCTGAGACATGTGATTTTTGATGTACTGGGCTTCATCTATTATCTCTATGGCAAAAGAGTGCTTCTCATATTCAGCAATATCGCGCTTTAGAAGGTCGTAGGATGTTACTGCGACATCAAAACCCTCTATGTTGAGGATTAGGTCTTCACGCTCTTTTTTACTTCCTGTTATAAGTACATAGTTAAGAGAAGGCGCAAATCTATGAAGCTCCTCTCCCCAGTTATAAACAAGTGACGCCGGAACCACTATGAGTGATGGTTTTCTGTCAGACCTTCTTACCGGTTCTGTCTGTTCCTTATATTCAGTATTAGCGACAGTTTCAATTTGATCTAATTCTTCTATAAGATTACCTGATGTTTGATTTACAGGCATATCTGTAGTTTGATCTATAGCTTCACCCTTTATTCCTGTATTTTCATAATAAGACTCAAGAAGCGCAATCGTCTGAAACGTCTTACCAAGTCCCATCTCATCTGCAAGAATTCCGCCAAAGCCGTATTTAGAAAGCGTCCGTAGCCACCTGTATCCATCTCTTTGATACTTACGAAGGTGACCGTTTATACCTTCCGGAAGATCAAACTCTGCATCAGAAATAGTCTTAAATTCCTGAATGAGCTTCTTAAAATATCTGTCCCTGTGCTCGTAGATCTGGCTTTGATCTTCCAGCATCCTGTCAAGGTACAAAGCCCTGTAGGCAGGTAGCTGCATCTTGCCATCTACAAATGACTTAAGATCTATATGCATGTCATCAAGAAGGCGGGCAAGGCTTTCAACCGCTTCACTCTCAGCCGATACATAGTCGCCACTCTTTAGGCGGTAATATTTCTTTTTCTTCCTGTAGGAATTTAAAAGCTCCATCAGCTCGTCAGGATCCATATCCTGAGCACTCAGCTCAAGATCAAGGAGATTAGACTCAAGTGATACTCCAACCTTAAAGCCGGGATTTTTCCTGATGCTTATGGACATGAAGCTGTCTGTATGTCTCACATCTCCAAATGCCTGAAGCTCATCAAGACCGCGAGACAACAGATCATACACAAGGTCCTCATGCTCATCTTCCTTGCAGGTAAAAAGGCCTGTATCAAGATCAGAAGTCGGGAAGTATCTTTTTAGTATAGTTATTACATCTCCTTCTGATATGAGGTCTCTAAAGCCGTCCTCAGAATCCTGGGGTAGTATAAGGTTACGCTCAAGATTGTCATAACTAACCAAAGCCTTGCAGGTCACAAGCCCGTCTTCCCTATCAAGGAAGAATGAAAAACTTGCCTGAGGCAAAATGTACTGCTCAAGATAATCAGAATCTTCAAAGGTTACAAGGGCATGCTCACGAAGCCATGGGAGCGTATCATAATAAAATCTTGTAAGAGAGCGAAGTCCTATTCTAAAGTCAAATCTTCCCTCCGTGCTTATAGATGTAAAAGGCCTTAAAATCTGGATATCCTCTGTACTTATCCTGTTGAACTTATCTTTTTTGACAAAATAAGCATATCGTCTTCCCTGGAAGATCACAGGCATCTTGCCTGATACGTGTATTCCAAGGCAGCGCCCGTAGGCATCCTTCATATTCTGGATGTATACGCTTGCCTGGATGGGTTCATCTGAGAAGTAGAGCCTCTTAACATCACTTCCTGTAATGTTAAAAAGGCCTGCCGCAGATACAACGCTACCCTTGCAAAGGTCATAAAACTCGTCAAGATAATGACCAAATAAGATCATCTCATCCTTGATCTGCACCTGGGCATTACCTGGTGCAAGGCCGTATCTGCTACTGTCAGCCGAATAAAAGCTACTCTCTGTAATAAAGTTTTCTATAAAATCAAACACCTTAAGGCCATGCTCTGTCAGAGCATCCCTTGATAAAAGAACTTCATTTCTGCCAACCTTCATGGCCCTCTGCATAGTTACTGCATTATAAAGTTCATAAAGGCGCTGAACCTTGTACTTTTTGCTTCCACCAAGCCTGAAGGATACGCAGATGTTATTGCCATTAAGAGATAAAACAGGTTCAAGATCAAGCTTTTCACCAGTTTTTATACCAGGTCCGTCTATGCTTGGAAGAGCCATAACCCTGTATTCTCTTGAAAGCTGCTTCATAAGACTTTCGCCGCTTCTATCTGTTGCATCTATGACTGAATACTCTTTTTCCAGATAATCTTTCAAAAGGTATAGTATTGCAGCCTGATGTTCACAGATAGGACTTTCTATCTTACGCCTTCCATAGCGGTTTTTAGTTATAGTCTTCTCGCATCCAAGAACGTAGCAGTTACCCCTTACAAAGTAGTCAGGGCCCACTGATACTGACGTCTGGAAATATGAATCCTTAAGACGGCCTGATGCTGTGCAGATCTTATCTCCGATATTTTCTATGCGGTCTATGTCATCGCTGAATACTCCGCCATTATATTCAGTAAGTTTAATATCTGAAATATTGATCCTTGATGACTTTGCAAAGGCAACGCCCTTTTGCCATACTTCTTCACTTATGTGAGCATTCCTTAATATCTTGGAATATCTAAAATACCTGTAGGATGCTATATCCTTAAGCATATCCCCGGTTTCTTCAATGTCTTCTTCGTACTGGACAAGGCCCTTTTCATCTACATAAAAACCTTCACCGCCAAGCCTGTCCTTTTCATCAAGGTTGTCAAAATCCTGTTCTTTGATAGACGTATCTGTCTTAAGAGCCTGATCTGATATCATCTCTGTAACGCTATCTTCTACAAGGTACATAAGGGCAGCTTCATGCTTACAGTGCTTACCTTCTGCAGCATAAGGGCAGGTGCAACTAAGCCTGTCCACCCTTACAAAGTCAGCAGAAAGAGCGGCAAAGGTCATATAATGCCTGCCGCCGGATCCTGTTACTTCAGCAGAAAAAAAGCTCCCGTTTTGCATCAGGTTCTTTACTCTGCCCTGCCTATAATAATCCATTCCTCTTGACCTGATAGTCTGATTAAACTCAGGTCTCCAGTCTATAAGTATTTTCTTGGCCATTACAAAAAGCTCCCTTTCATCATGGCAAAACTAAACGAAGTTCAATTTAGTGACATAAACCACCAAACCTTATCCTTTTAGTATAGCATGATAAAGGGAGCTTTTTCTTAAAAGGGGCTGCTTAAATTTCTAATCGGGTATTTTTTATACCGCCATAGCGTCTTTAAGATTTTTATTAATTGCTTTAATTTTATACATCGTTACCTATTGCTAACATCAAGCTCCTGCGCTATACTCTTGTTAGCATCTTCTAACTATTCTGTGAGGTTATCATGAGCAACGAATTCGTCATTTCTCTTTTAAAAAGTAAAGGATTCAGGATCACTAAACAGCGAAAGCTGATCATCGAGGTAATACTGAAAAGTAATGGTGCATCCTGCAAAGAAATCTATCATAAGGTATCCTGCAAAGATAGTTCTGTTGGTAGTGCTACCGTCTATAGAATGATCAGACTCCTGGAAGATATCGACATTTTAAAGCATGTTGATATGATCACTCTTACTCCCGACAAGAATTTATAAATAAAATAAAGACGTTAATAGTTATTTTTCTACTGTTTTTATCCGATATTCTCTTTGAGGTATGTTCGAATTCTATGACTCATACCATAGGAGGTAAAAATGGACACTAAGACCAAGAAGGAAAAAACAGGAAAGGTACGCAATAAACTCTTACTTTCTATTGTTCCATCTGTTACTATCACTATCATTGTTCTTATTGCCGTAACGACGGTTCTCTCACGATCAAATATGATCACAAGCGCTAAAAATGAGCTCAGTTCGTCGCTTAAAAACCAGAGCGACAATATCGAATCATGGCTTGCTGAAAATCTTCAGTTTTTTTCCACAGCTAAGACTACAATAGAAGCTACGCAGCCAAATGATCAGGAACTCCAGACCATGCTTGACGGATGGTATGGGGTTAATTCCAATTCAAGTAATGGTCTTTACATAGCATCTTCATCCGGCCAAACCTTCAAGGCATCAGAAGCAGATCTTGATCTGTCGGATCCAACGTCGCAGACCTGGTACAAGGAAGGTCTTACACGTGTAAATATGGCATATGGAAGTGCCTACAAAAATGCCGAAGGTGAAAATGTAATAAGTGCCTCCGGTATCCTTAATGACGGCGGCGATGATATCAAAGTCATCTCAGCAGATGTTAGCCTTGATAAGATAAGTATCATCGTTAATTCCGGTGTCAAAATGAAGAATGCAAGTTCTTTCCTTGTGGACAGGACAGATAATACGATCCTGGCTCACAGAGACTTCTCTTTAGTATCTTCAACCCTTTCTACATCAAGTTCTGACAAGCTTCTGGCAGGGGTAGCCGAGAAGATAGCTGATGAAGACTACTCTGAAACCACGATCGGCGATTATATGGTTGATTTCAAGGAAATATCCGATACCACATGGATACTTGTTTCCTATATCGAGACAGACGTCATTCTGGCTGATGTTAACCGTATAGTTAATATCTCGATCTTAATCGGACTTATCAGTGTAATACTTATAAGCGCTATCATTCTTTTGACAATCAACAGAACTGTAGCACCTCTTTCAGATATATCCAAAGACATAATCGCAATGTCAGGCGGAGACTTCACAATTGATGTTGAAGCAAAGAGTAATGATGAGATCGGGCTTATGGGTGATCAGATCAACGAATTTATTGAGAGTATGAGGAAGATGCTTCATACGATCAGTGATGAAGCTGACGATCTTAAACAGCAGTCAGATAATTCTGATACAGTAGCCAAGAACATGTATGATGCATCAGAAGCCCAGTCCGAAGCCATGAAACAGCTCAATCAGACTGTTGATCAGCTTGCATCTGCCGTCAACGAAATAGCACAGAATGCAACTACTCTTGCAACCGTAGTTGCTGATACCAGAGATAACAGCCATAAAGCTGAAAGTAGCATGAATGAAACGGTTGAAATATCAAGAAAAGGCAGAAGTGACATGGAGCAGCTAAACAGTGCCATGTCCGGCATGTCAGATTCCAATGCAAGGCTGATGGAATCTGTATCCAAGGTTGATACCGCTTCTAATGAGATCACTAACATCGTAAGCCTCATTGGAGAGATTGCCGAAGAGACCAACCTCCTGTCACTAAATGCATCCATAGAAGCTGCCAGAGCTGGTGAAGCCGGCAAAGGCTTTGCTGTTGTTGCCATGGAGATAGCCAAGCTTGCCCAGACATCTGCACAAAGTGCTACCAATATCGGAAATCTTATTGGTGAAGTCCACAACCTGATCCAGGAAGTTGTAGGCCAGGCCAATGAAAGCGCTGCCAGCATTGAACAAAACGGAGCTCTTATTGAAACCGCCGTTGAAACCTTTGATAAGATCTATGACAATATTCAGGCATCCAACGATCTGATCAAAGACATGATTAATGATGTTGAGAAGGTCGATGATGTTGCAACCAATGTTGCAGCTATTGCACAGGAGCAGGCAGCAAGTGCTGATGAGATCCTTGCAACCTCTCAGAACATGGTTGAACAGGCTGATAATATTACAAGAAGCTCACAGGATGTTGCTGATAATTCGCATAAACTTGCAGGTACATCAGATACGCTTACATCTTATGTACAGCAGTTCAAGATTTGAGGAGGTTATTATGAAAAGATCAGCAAATAATTCTTTTATCAAAATAATAGCATCGCTTTTGATATGCATCCTGATAATGTCATCCGTAGTCAGCTGCGGTAATAAATCATCCGGTTCCTCAAGTGGAAGTGTCAAAATCCTGTTCATAATGACCGACTTTGATACCTTCAGGCAAAAAATTTCTGATGCTGTTATAGCCTCAGGAAAAAGTCAGGGAGCTGATGTCACATTGGTAGAATCCGGATATTCTGTTGAGACTCAGGTTGATCTTGTGTCCAACGCCAAATCGCAAGGCTATGATGCAATAATCCTGCGTCTAGCAGATGCTGATACTGCTCTTCAGATGAATACCGCAGCCAACGGTATTCCTATCATATATCTCAACAGTGAGCCATCAGAAGAATATCTTGATAGTAATCAGAATATCTTTGTAGGTTCCGAGGAAAAAGTTGCCGGGCAGTATCAGGCTGAATATGTAATGAATAAGCTGAATAAAAAGTCCATGAACATCATCATATTCGAAGGTGAACAGGGCCATTCAGGTACGATCGGCAGAACCAAAGGTGTCAGAAACTCTCTTCAAAGTAACGGAGTTGACGCAAATATTGTATTTATGGATTACGCAAACTGGAGCGCAGAAGGTGTTCAGGAAAAGTTTGATGTATTCATGAAGACAGGCCAGAGCGTTGATGCAATATTCTGTAACAACGACAATATGGCTCTTGGTGCAATTGAATCCATGAAAAAATACGGACTTGATTATACTTCTATTCCTGTATGCGGAGTTGACGCCATAGAAGACGGCTGCGCTTCCATAAAAGCCGGAGAGATGGCATTTACAGTACTTCAGGATGCTGAAGGTCAGGCTTCCAAAGCTGTTGAAGCTGCTATTGTCCTTAGCGGAGGCGGCACTATATCTGATATAGAAGGCGCCTCTGAAGATGGAAAATATATCTGGGTTCCATTTCTTCCTGTTGATGCAAGTAATGTAGATCAGTATTTATAATGTTAAAGGCGGGCCACGCAAAGTGATCCGCCTTTATTTATTAGATACTATCTATTTTAATACTAATAACTCCGTTCCAATACATTTCTTCTTACATCAGAGATTCATCAATCCTTCTTGCTTACGCCTGCTGTTTTGATGATATACTTAACGCTTGTCTTTGTACCATCCTTAGCACCGCCGTAGGATGATGAATCATTAGCTGCATCTGCAATAGCATTAAGTCTTTCATTAAGTTCTTCAAGGTCTCCGTCGAATACCTCAGCAATCTTTGAGATACCTTCTTCATCAAACTTTACAAGGCCATCAGCAAGTTCTTTTGCTCCGTCCATAAGTTTGATAGCGCCTTCGTTAAGATCATATGCTCCATCGCTAAGATCTGATGCTCCGTCGCTAAGAGCTACTGCTCCATCATAGATAGTTACAGCACCGTCATTGAGTGTAACAGAACCATCTGAAAGTGTCTGTACTCCGTCGTCAAGCTGAGCTGCGCCATCTGCAAGTGTTCCTGCACCAGCGTCAACCTGATTGATACCATCTGCAAGTGTTCCTGCGCCGGCATCAAGCTTATTAGCACCATCTACAAGTGTGGAAGCTCCCTGATCAAGCTTGTTAGCACCATCTGCAAGTGTTGCAGCGCCGTTATCAAGTGTTGTAGCTCCGTTTGCAAGTGTTGCAGCGCCATTAT
>CAMVNV010000083.1 GCA_947168935.1 uncultured Butyrivibrio sp.
CTATACTAGCTCGATTAAAGTTAGAAACTGCTGAAAAGCAAGGCTGAAGAAAACAAATAAATGATCATGACTGGAGGGCTCCTATGAACAAAAGAAAGAAAAAAGAAATTATCAGGATGGTCAAATTTGTCTTTTTCTCTATATCAGCAGGACTTATCGAGATAATTTCTTTTACCATACTCAATGAATTACTAAAATGGCCCTACTGGCCGTGTTATCTGATAGCGCTGGTTTTGTCAGTTGTCTGGAACTTTACTCTGAACCGCGCATTTACATTCCAGTCAGCAGGAAACGTACCTGTTGCCATGATGCAGGTAGCGGCATTTTATCTGGTTTTCACACCGGTCACGACCATTGGAGGTAACTTCCTTGTTGAAAGCCTTGGATGGAACGAGTATCTGGTAACGCTTCTTAACATGGCGCTTAATTTTGTCACTGAATATCTGTACGACAGGTTCGTCGTATTTAGAAAGAGCCTTGATACAAATAAAAGAGCTTCGGCATAAAGGAGGATTCAAATGAATAACTGTGGTATTTCAAGATGGGATGATCCTGCAGATATCAATCGCAGGCTTAAGGAGCTGACAAGTCAGCCGATCTGGGAAGTTGATGATGAATATTATAATAACGAGGTTATGAAGTACTTTGACGAGAAGTGCAAGAGTTCAAAAGCTGTATTTGAAGAAGCCAAAGACTATATTCCTGGCGGTGTACAGCACAACCTTGCTTTCAATAAGCCTTTCCCTATGTGTATGGCTAAGGCTGAGGGCGCATATCTTTATGATAAGGATGGCAACCAGTACATTGATTTCCTGCAGGCAGGCGGTCCTACGATCCTTGGAAGTAACTATGAACCTGTTAGGAAAAAAGTTCTCGAGCTGCTGGAAACATGCGGCCCTGTAACAGGTCTTCTGCATGAATCAGAGCTAATGATCGCTAAAGAGATTAACAAGCATATGCCAGGCGTTGAGATGTTCCGTATGCTTGGCTCAGGAACAGAGGCCTGCATGGCATCTCTTCGAATTGCCCGCATCGCAACTGGTAAAAAGCGCATTATCAAGATCGGCGGCGCATATCACGGCTGGTCCGATCAGCTTGTATATGGTCTTAAGATCCCGGGTTCTAGAGGTCTTCTTGAATCTCACGGAATCCCTTCTGCAGCATATCGCCAGACTGACGAATGCAGACCAAACGACCTCAACATGCTTGAAGCTATCCTTAAGAGAAACAGGCTTAAAGGCGGCACAGCAGCTATCCTTATAGAGCCTGTAGGCCCTGAAAGCGGCACTAGACCTGTTGCCAAGGATTATAACAAGCATGTACGCGAACTTTGCGACAAATACGGCGCACTTATGGTATTCGACGAAGTTGTAACCGGCTTCCGTGTAGGTATCGGCGGAGCTCAGGAATACTTCGATGTACGCCCTGACCTTACGATATTTGGTAAGATCGTTGCAGGCGGCTATCCTGCAGCCGGCGGCGTTGGTGGTAAAAAAGAATACGCAAGCCTTATGGCTGCAGGTCTTGCTACAGGTAAGCACAGAGCATACGTTGGCGGAACTCTCGCTGCTAACCCTCTGTCCTGCGTTGCCGGTACTGCTGCAATTCAGGAAATTGCCCGCACAGGTGCATGCGAAATTGCAGGTAAGATGGGCGACAGGCTCTGCGATGGCTTAAAGGAACTTATCGACAGATATTCTCTTCCTTATGTTGCTTATAACCAGGGCTCCATCGTACATCTTGAATGTACAGGTGCTATGAGCTTTGACTTCTCATCACTTAGCTTCATCAAGTCCGCAACAGGACTCTTGAAGCATAAGGATATGATGTATGTTCGTAAGGATTCTATGGAAAAGATGGGCGCTGCATATATGGCCAACGGACTTGTAACACTGGCAGGTTCCAGACTTTACACATCTATGGCTGATACGCCGGAGATCATTGATGAAGCGCTGAACCGCTTTGAGAATGTATTTAAGCATGTTAAGAAGACTGATAAAGGGCTGGTAAAATAAATAGTTTTTTGGAAATCTTTTTCCAATATTTTTGATGTTGGTATAAACACAATCCCTGTAATTACTTTTTTTCGTAATTACAGGGATTTCTTTTGCTAAAAACATGTATCTTTCGTCCAAAAAATCAAGTTATTATCATGTTGACAAAACTGTTTTGTATATTTATATTATGATTCCATAAATTCATCGATTGCTTCTAAAACGGGTCCTGTATACTTTTCCTCGCCCAGAAGCCACTGCTCATGCTGCATATCGAATTCACGGATCTCAGGTTCATGGAAATACTTTTTATATCTCTTTAAATACTTCTCTCCCATCTTGTTTGCATAGATAAAGTGTACTTTGGTATTCTCTACTCTTATGTCATCTTTTAAATGTGTCAGAAGATCTGTATAATACTCATTTCTTATAGATTCTGGTTTGAATTTTGAAAAACATTCCATGAATTTATCTACAGTCTCATCACTCATGAGAAAAGTATTCTTTAGAAGATTCCTTGTCTTTTGACGTTTCTTCTCATTCTTGGTAAAGCTTGTAAGAAGCGGAACTACTAGTTTGGACTGAAGCCAAGCGGGAACTTTGCCGCTCTGGTCTAGGTCCGGACTTCCAAATATTCCATGATCAAGATGAATCTTTTCTCTTTGAATGAGCTGTCCTACAAAGGTTGAACCAAGGGATGAGCCAATTGCACCATCTATTCTTCCATTGTGGTTATCGATAATATACTTTTCTATCTTTTCAGTAACAGTTATCATGTCTGGGAAAATCTTGTCACTTCCATCAAATCCGTCGTAATTGACGCAGATAAGATGATACTTGGCTGAAAGTCTGTCTAATACACTTCCGAAATTAGTCTGATAGTTACAACAGGTTCCAGGCAGGAGCATCAATATCTTGCCGTCCATTTTTCCCGTTTCTACAAATTCCATAACTGATCTCCTGGTTTTATTTTTTTGCTGCAAAGCCATTATCAATAGGGCTATTTACTATATTTCTGAATTATTAATCCAATAATATTTACATAGAGAGTCCACCGTGGCCCATAATCTTTAGCTAACCTTATTAAAGCTCATGATTGTATATGGAAGGCTCTTTGTGTATTCAAACACATCATCCTTAGTCAGTTCACGTTTTGCATGGATAACTGCCTTTTTATTACCAATATCGACCTTTGCATACACTCCTTCATTAGAGTTAAGTGCATTCTCTACTCTTCTTGCGCAGTTTCCACAGACCATGCCTTCAATAGATGCTTCGTAATGAAAGTTGTAATGCTTTACATTTTTATCAGACACCTTTACTTTCGCTTCAGGTGCTTCATGATCGCCGCAACATGATCCGCCATGAAGTAGCTTTTTTCTCATAGTACTCATCATAAGAATAAGGGCTCCGGCAAATACGGCCACTGCACCAATTGTTGAAAAATCCATTTTATAACCTCTTCCTGATCACTTGTTACTTATTGCTAACAAGAGTATATAACTAAAGGTTCCTGTTAGCAATAGCTAATTAGGAACCTTTTAAAATAATTTCTACAATCTCTACTTAGTTGGCCCTATCATCAAGAACAATTGAGCCTTAGTTTTTGTTACTTGCTGGCAACTACATTTTCAAGAGTGCCGATTTTCTCAATAACGCAGCGGATCTTGTCACCTGCATGAAGGAATTTGGGCGGATTCATGCCCATTCCAACTCCTCCAGGTGTTCCTGTTGCAATAATAGTGCCTGCTTTAAGAGTTATTCCCTGAGAAAGTTCTGATATAGCCTCTTCTACGGTGGTTATCATCAGTGCAGTATTACTACTCTGCCTCTTTTCCTCATTAACATAGCACTCAATAGTAAGATCATGAGCATCTCCGATCTCATCAGCTGTAACGATGCAAGGGCCCATTGGGGTATAGCCATCGAGGCTCTTTCCAAGGTACCACTGCTGGTGGCGAAGCTGAAGATTTCTTGCGCTTACGTCATTGATGATAGTGTATCCAAGAATACACTCAAAAGCTTCGTCTGCGCTAACCTGGAAAGCGTCTTTCTTTAAAACAACGCCAAGCTCTACCTCATAATCAAGGCTGTCTACAAAGTCGTAATTAGGGATATCTGCTCCCGGGTTACCCGCCCTGTTTACTCTTTTAGAAAAATAAACTGTGTCTTTTTTCTTGGTAAAATCCAGAACATCGACTGTCTCTTCAATATGTGACTTGTAATTTACACCAAGACATATTACATCCTGCATTGGAACTGGAACCGGGGCAAGGATGGTGTATTCTTCACTTTTAAGAGCCTTTGATCCATGCTCCTTAATGCCTGAATCTATGGCACTACTAAGTTCATCAAACCTTACGATAAGGTCGTTCATGTCTTTAACATTAAGGCCGAGAAGGTTTAGAGGTAGCATTCCTTCTTGGGTCATTACTGCTACAAGTTCTTTACTATCTTTTTCAATTGTAAATAATCTCATCCTGATCCCCTTTTATTCTTATATTGAGCCTGGAAAAAATTATTCTGCGATATCGCTATCTTCATAAGTAAATCCTGCAGCTTCTTCACTCCAGTCACTGTATACTCTGTCAGCGCCTTCTCCCTTGTATGCTCTAACTTTGACTATAAAATCGAAATAATCCTGAGCTCCGAAAACGTAGAAATTATCAGTTGTCTCGTAGATCTCTTCAGGCTCTGTAAAGCTTTCTTCTGCATAGTACTTGCTAAGAAGAGAGATCTCGTATCCATCAGCGCCCTCAACAACGTCCCACTCAAAATAAGAATCTTTTCCTTCAGGTCCATCCTGAAGCACACCGTCCTTAACCTGAGGAACTGCAAGAGTAGAATCTCCTGTCTGCTCAGAATGTGTCTCTTCTGGAGATGCCTGACCATTATCTACTGTTTCAGCGCTATCAATAGCTTCAGGTGTTGCACCCTCCGGCTGACCAGCCTCCTTACTACAAGCCATAATTGAAGCTGCCATAATAGTTGCAGCTAAAATTACATGCATTTTCTTCATATTGTACTCCTTTTTGTCGTAAATCATCTCAATGATCTCCCCGGAAATCACCAAATATACTAATTAAATATATTTCGATTGTTTAGTATATTTGTAGTTACTACTCCATTATAACAACTGAACTATTATTACCAATGTCAATATTTACCGAAAATCATGTAGTGTTCAGCTAAAATTTTTCAGATTCAGATATCCTTAAAGCTCTATCATTATCATTACAAAACAAAAAATCATTGATATTCCAATTCATCAATCGTCTCTTTGATTATCTTCTCCGGAACGGCGCCATATATATCAAGGCCAACTGCTTTAATTAGCTTAACTTCAGGAATTCCATAGAAGCTTTGGGCAAGTGTCTTAATATAACCATATCCGTATTCCTCAGGAACGAAATTGCCACCTGCAGTCATGACATAATAAAGTTTTGACGCTTTACACAGGCCCTTGGGGAATCCTTCAGGTGTATACTCGAATGTGATTCCAAGCACATTTATATGCTCTATATACTGCTTGAGTGTGGCAGGAAAGGAGAGATCCCAGTATGGTGCTGCTATTACTATAGAATCAGCTGTTGCAAACTGTCTTGCAAGCGCAAAGCCCTCATCTTCAAATCTACCTTCGCTTATGAGTTTATCTCTTTTGGCAAGAAAGCTTTCGCTTGTGAGTTCAAATTTTATATCTTCAAGCTTAACTTCCTGAACATCCCCTTGAAGATTACTTAGAAGATTTTTCGCAAGTTTTAATGTTCTTGAATTAGTTCTAACACATGCGTTTACAAAAAGTACCATTGATCTACCTCCGTACACACATCTCCACTGGATCTGTCCAAAATTCAGGAACTACTGATAAAATCTCATCTGCCGGCATGATAGTTGCCTGTTCGATCGGAGTTTTCGTCTTTTGAAGAAAATATCTTACAAGATAATATCCTGTCGCATAACCTGCGCAGTAAGGAAGTCCAACTTCCGGGAACTGTCGCATTCTTGCCATCTCATCTCCGTACAGGTATGATGTGATATTTTCAAATCCTGTAACATTAATACCATCATGTATTATCTCTTTGATAAGGGGCATTAGCTCCATATCGGTCTTAGTAACCCAAGGCCCTAGGAACTCTTCACCATACATGGATACGGCAAAGTTCTCTGCAAGGCCTTCGCTTACAAGCATCTCTCCAAGATTTACATTTTGGGTCCACTTGATGAACTGATATCTTACATTATGATTGGTCTCATGGGCAAGAGCTGCCGGGAGCCTTACAATAGTCTCTTTTCCCGGAATAAGCCAGGCCATGATGTATCCAGGGATTCCTCCGTCTCCGCAATAACCTTCATTCATTACAGTGTATGGGCTGTCCGGATTTGCAAGAAGGATAGAGTAAAGATATTCTTTTTCTACTAAAGATATACCTGCATTTTCGAATCTTGAAAGAGAATTTTCAATAGATGTTTCGCAGGATTCCCACAGATTCTGATCAGAAAGAGCTTCTATTGCATCAGCCCAGCTTTCATCAACCTTAGTTGGTGCAAGAAGTCCAAGAAGGTTATTGGCCATAATTATGTCATAGGCGCCTTCTCTTTCCGCCTTGATAGGAATATGATAACAATCCCATTTTTCCTTAAAAGGCATCATCATCTCGTATCTGTATATGTCATTCTTTTTATCTATTGGGGCAGACATGATCTTCTTGTAGATGTCTGCTGAATATAGTCTGTTGACCTTAACAGTCGTATTAATAGCTTCCTTTGTAACACTAGTCATAGTAGCCTCCATATATGTCGTTTAATACTAGTACAAAGCAATTATCACCAATTAGTTGCTTTGTTGAAAACTCATATAAAGACTGTAAGCTATTACGTTACGTCATAGTCAAGAAGATTTTCAGGAAAGTATTTTATAAATATACTCCATATCCAGATTATCTCTGACTACCTGGGCAAGCTTATCGTATTCCTGCTCCTTGAAGGCCTGATAATCCATGGTCTGCTCAAGTTCTATGCCTTTATCCTTAGCAATCCTCTTTATAAGACGCAGTGCAAGGTCTCCTTCATCAAAAATGCCATGGACATAGGTTCCAAATACATTTCCTTCCTGTAGTGAAATAATGTTTTCACCAAGAGAGTTTTTGGTCTCTCCCATATGTATCTCATAGCCAACATACTTTTGACCTGAAAGAGAACTAAATACACCATCAAGCTCAGGGAACTGGCCTTCACTTTGGCTTCTGTTCTTTTTGTCCTTAAGAATGGTTGTGGTATTTAGTAATGAAAGGCCTCTAATGCTTCCGCCCTCTTCTACGTTATCCGGATCGCTGATACTGTCTCCAAGCATCTGGAATCCGCCGCATATACCTACTACGGGGCCTTTTGTAGCAAACTTCTTGACGGCTGCTTCCATTCCGGATTCACGCATCCATCTAAGATCAGCTATTGTATTCTTACTTCCTGGAAGTATTACAAGGTCCGCTTTTTCTATTTCTCTTGGATTTGTAACAAAACGTACATTTACGCCTTCTATGCTTTCAAATGGAGCAGCATCAGTAAAGTTGGATATTCTCGGAAATCTTACTACTGCTATATCAATTGAATACCCCTCACTGAATCTGTCTTTATCCAGCCTTTCGCTTAAACTGTCTTCATCGTCTATGAGGAGCCTTGTATAAGGCACTGTTCCTATTACTGGCACATGGCCCATTTCTTCTATCATGTCGATGCCTGAATCAAGAAGGCTCTTATCTCCGCGGAATTTATTAATAATAAGGCCCTTAACTCTGGCTCTTTCCTGAGGTTCCAATAACTGAAGTGTTCCAAGGAGCTGAGCAAATACGCCTCCTCTGTCTATATCTCCAACAAGAAGTACCGGAGCATCAATAAGCTCCGCAAGTCCCATATTTACAATGTCATCTGACTTAAGATTGATCTCTGCAGGGCTTCCAGCGCCTTCTACAACTATAATGTCAGCCTGCTTTTGAAGTTCATTATATGCAGCCATGATATCAGGAATAAGCTTCTTCTTATATTTGAAATAGTCTCTGGCCGGCATGTTACCAATAACTTCGCCATTTACTATTACCTGTGAGCCTATATCATTTGTAGGTTTTAAAAGTATTGGATTCATATATACAGATGGCTTTACACCTGCGCACTCTGCCTGCATCGCCTGTGCACGCCCAAGTTCTAACCCATCTTCTGTGACAAAAGAATTAAGGGCCATATTCTGGGATTTGAAGGGTGCTACTCTGTATCCGTCCTGCTTGAATACGCGGCATAATCCGCCTACTAGTAAGCTTTTACCAACATTGGACATTGTACCCTGAACCATGATTACTTTTGATCTCATACGTCACCTCTTACACGCGTTCTACTTCCTTTATACAAAAAATGCTTCGTACATGCAAGAAGCACATACGAAGCATTCATAAATGTAACTGTTAAATACTAATTCAATTATTTCTCAGGAAGATTTTCAGCATCGCCGTATGTCTTTTCCCAAGCAGCTAATCTCTCATCAATGATTGTCTGTCCGCCGGATGCGAGGTAATCCTGCATTCCTTCGTCCCAAACCTTATCGAAATCAGCTGTTGATGCGCTAAGAGCCTTATCATATACCTGGTCACGCTTACTTGAAAGAGCTTCACCAAATCCTGCTTCAGACTCGATAGCACCAACCTGAACGTTACCAAGCTCTCTTGTATCAGTCTTAGCGATCTCGTTAGCCTTTAAGATAAGGTCAGGATCAACGCCAGCGTAGCTGTATGCAAGTGAAAGCTCTGTGATCTCAGGATCTACAAGGTGAAGACCGTTACATGTGATTGTGTAGTCGATGTTCATACCAGAGTTCTGGATAGCATCACCTGTAGCTGCCTGGATCTGGATAGCGCCGTTGTCAGCAACTGTGTGTGTAACACCCTCATCACCGATCTGGAGATACTGAATTGTCTCAGGAGATGAGATGAAATCAAGGTAAAGAAGTGAAGCAAGTGGCTCATCGTTAGTTACAGGGAAGAAGATCTTTCTGTCGATAGGACCAGCGATCCACTTTGTGTGTGTTCCGTTGCTGTCTTCGAAAGGATCGATTGCTACATAGGAAGCATCCTCGCCAACGAGTCTCTTAAGGTTAGCTTCGATAGAATCTTCACCATTTCTGTAAGGGTAATCCCAGTTATGTGTGAATGCGCCAACATAACCAGCCTTCATCATGTCATCTTCTGTTGTATCACCACTTCCGTATACAGCGAAGTCATCCCACATGAGGCCTTCGTTGTACCACTGGTTAAGGAGCTTGATAGCATCCTTTGCGCCTGCTTCTGTGATCTTTCTGTCATCGAATCCGTTTACATAGTACTCTTTTTCTGTGATAGCTGGATCCATGAATGACTCGATAAGAGTTGCTGCTCTCCAACCTACATCATAGCTTACTGAGTAAGGAACCATCTTGTCAGCTTCGCCGCCAAGAAGTTTATCAGCATTGTCTCTGAACTGGCAGAGTACGTTGTAGAACTCTTCCTTAGTTGTAGGCTCTTCAAGGTTAAGAGCTTCGAGCCAGTCTTTACGAATGAATGTGCAGATACGGTTCTGGTTAGCAAGTCTTGCTTCAAGAGCCCAGATTGATCCTGTTTCAGGATCCTTGTCCCAGTAGATGTTAGTCTCGCCAAGCCAGTTCCAAAGGTTTGGAAGAACATCCTTATAATCTTCTACATATGAGCTAAGATCAAGAACACCGCCCATATCAGCGTAAGTCTGAATTGTTGCATAGCTGTATGTTACACATACATCTGGTGCTGTCTGACCAGCAAGAAGGTTGTTGATCTCATCAACCTCAGTCCATCTAGGAACTTTTACGAACTCAACCTCGACATTGTACTTATCGAGCATCTGGTCATGAATGTACTTTGTGTACATGTTGTTTGTTGGGTCAGATCCGCCATCATTACCACGGTCATAAACTTCTACTGTGATTGTTCTTGTCTCAGCAAATTTGCCATCAACAAGCTCTGTAGCAGCATCGCCGCCAGCGTTTGCTGTACCCTGTCCGCCTTCGTCGGATTTGTTACATGCTGCAAGTGATAATACCATTGTTGAAGCAAGTAACAGTGAAAGTAACCTTTTCTTCATTTTTCCCTCCTTGACGCTTTTGCGCCATTTTTGTTTTATTCTTTAACTGCGCCAACCATAACTCCATGGATGAAGTACTTCTGGAGGAATGGATAAATGCACAGAATCGGAATCGTTGAGAACATAACTATAGCTGCCTTAAGTGATTCTGAAAGACCAGGAGCTGAAAAACCTTCCTGTGTTGCAACTTCTACGCTGTTGATGTTGTTAAGTATGTTATACAGAAGGAGCTGAAGAGGATAAAACTCTGACTTCTTGATGTACATAAGAGCATCAGAATATCCGTTCCATCTTCCTACTGCATAGAAAAGAGCGAGTGTTGCAAATACAGGTTTGGACAACGGAATATATATTTTCCAAAGAATCGTAAAGAAGTCTGCGCCGTCGATCTCTGCAGATTCTCTAAGTGAATCTGGAATTCCGTAGAAGAAACTTCTCATAATGATCATGTTGTAAACACTAAGGCAATATGGAAGAACAAGTACCAACGGGTTATTCAGAAGGTTAAGATTCTGAATAAGAAGGTAGTTCGGTATTGCACCTGCGTTAAAGAACATTGTGATAGTGATTACGACGTTGATAAATCCCTTACCCTTAAGTTCCGGGAAAATAAGTGGATATGCACATATTGTTGTCATTGTAAGTGATACTACTGTACTTACAAGTGTAAGGATAACAGTATAAAAGAATGCCCAGATATACTTCATATCCTTAAATACTGTAGCATATGCTCCAAAATTAATTCCCTTAGGAAGGAGATATACTTCGTGTCTTACGAGTGCATCAGTACTACTAAGTGATCTGGCGAGAAGGTTGATCATAGGGATAACACAGATCAAGCTGATTATCACGCATATGAGAACAAATATCCAATCGCCAAACATTGCCTTTTTAGATTTAACTTTCATTACCAGATACCCCTTTCTCCGAGCTTTCTAGACAGCCAGTTAGCCATCAGCAGGAAGAATACACCAACTACAGACTGAAATAAACCAACAGCTGTTGTCAGTGAGAACTGCAAGCCCTTAATACCATACTGATATACGTATGTAGAAAGAACCTGTGCCTGGTCCATAACGAGGTTATTCTGTAATGCAAATGGTCTGTCAAAACTACTTCCAAGAATGTTACCAATTGCCATGATAAGAAGGATGACAATTGTAGGTTTGATACCAGGAAGGGTGATGTGCCACATCTTACTGAAACGTCCGGCACCATCAACGGATGCTGCTTCATAAAGTTCTGAGTTGATTCCGGCGATCGCAGCAAGATAAACGATTGAGTTCCATCCAAAGCTCTGCCATACCCCAAGGAAGATATATGTCCATACCCAGTGATTACCATCATTAAGGAATGGAACTGCCTCTCCGCCCATCTTCATGATAGCCAGGTTGATAAGACCTGTACTTGGAGCAAAGAGCTGAATTGCTATTCCGTAAATGATGACCCATGATAAGAAGTGGGGCATGTAAGCAATTGTCTGAACCACTTTCTTAAAGCGCTTGAATACAAGCTCATTAAGAATAAGTGCAAATATGATCGGGATCGGGAATCCTATACAAAGATCAAGAAGGTTAAGAACGATAGTGTTCCTAAGAGCCCTCATGAATTCCGGATTTGAAAATGCCTGTATAAAATACTGCATACCATTGTTCTTGGCCAGCGGCATCTTCCATACGCTTGTGTTAAGCATATACTTTTTGAACGCGATCTGAATATATACCATAGGTACATATTTAAATACCAAAAAGTATACCATCGGTATAGCAAGCAAAGCATACAGCTGCCAATACCTTTTGAAATAGTTTTTGGAAAGCTTCTTCTTAGTAACAACAGAAGTTTCCTTCTTCGCAGAGCTTTTCTCCACCTGTAATTCCTCCTACTACAATAATACTAAAAGTAACCTCTTACATTTATATAGGTAAATTACTCTAGTTTCATTTCTAATATTGCTATTCTTGTACTAATTATTGCTATTTATTTTTTTATAATACTTGCTAAATAACATTTACTTATTGCTCTTTTTGTTATTACGTCTATATTTTCGTTTATGTATACTTATAATATTGTACTATTACATTTCCGTATTATATTAGGAAGAAATAATAATAAAAATAGCAAAATGCACAATATTCAGCAATTTGTATTTTTTATTCTAAAAAACGTACATGTGCAATAATTAAGAAGTTTAATAATTCATTTTTCGGCATATGCATGTTAAGATTAATTTTGAGGTATATTTGGTTATAAATTTACTATTCGCAAATTTTATTTATTTTTCGTAAATCGGAGGAAATCCTTATGATCACGCAGGATTACGTACAAAACCTATTAGAAGATCAAAGAAGTTTTTTCAAAACCGGCAAGACACTTGATCTGTCTTTTCGCATAAAGCAACTCAAGAGGTTAAAAGCCTGCGTACTCCGTTATGAAAATGAAATTGAGGCAGCGCTTTCAAAAGATCTTGGACGTCATATGGCCGAAGCATACTTCTGCGATATCGGTACTCTTATCCTTGAGATCAATGAAACGATCAAGGGACTTCGAAGGTGGGCCAGGCCTGAAACACATTTTAGCGGTCTTGTCTGTTTTCCAAGTATCTTTACCAAAGTTTACAAGATGCCTTACGGCAACACGCTGATCATCAGTCCCTTTAACTTTCCATTTACTCTATCGATCGGAGTCCTGATTCCGGCTATTGCAGGTGGCAACACTGCTGTTATCAAGGCAAGCTCTAAATCAGCGCATTCTACAGCGCTTCTAAAAAAGATGTTGGCAGAATTTTTCCCACAAAAATATGTGGCCGTTCTTGACGGCGGGCATGACGTAGCAGATATGTGCCTTGATGCGGGCTTCGATAAAATATTCTATACAGGCTCTCCCAAAATTGGAAGGCACGTTATGGAGATGGCTTCAAAGAATCTTACGCCTGTGGCATTGGAGCTGGGTGGAGAAAACGGTAACTGGTGCATTATCAGAAAAGATGCGGATCTTAGGGATGCGGCAAGGAAGATCGCATTCTTCAAGATGCTTAACAGTGGGCAGATCTGCATCAACATCAATCAGATTGCTGTGGCTAGCGAAGTTGCGGAGAGTTTTCTTAAGATACTTAAGGCTGAGTTTGAGCGCCAGATTGGCGTGGATACGCTCAAAAACAGCGAATACCCTCACCTTATCACTAAAGGCGCATATGATAAATGCGATAAGGAATGCAGAGAATATAGCGACAGGGTTATTTACGGCGGAAAGGGTGATCCTGAGAGTCTTAGGTTTGAGCCAACCATTATATATCCTGTAGAGCCTTTCGAGCCGATCGTAAATCACGAGCTGTTCAATCCTCTGCTTCCTGTTGTTCCATACAAGGACGATGAGATTGACAGCCTGCTTGATACAATCGCTTCAAGAGAGCACGGACTTGCTCTTTATATATTTACTAAAAACATTAATTGGGCAAAAAAGGTAATGTCATCCAGTCAGTTCGGCGGAGGGTGCATTAACGAAGTGTGTCTTCATATGATGGTTAAGGGTGTTCCATTTGGCGGCACTGGTCACTCCGGAATGGGGGCTTACCATGGAAAGTGGGGATTCATGGAATTCATGCATCCTTGCAGTGTGCTTATTGGAAGCAGGCATTTTAATCTGCCTCTGAGAGAGCATCCTTATAGGGATATTAAGCTTAAGATGATTAAAATGTTTGAGAAATAGATCTATCAAGCTATGATGCTTACAATCTCTATACTATGTATCTATATTCGTGCATAAGTGATAGTAATATCATTAAAGCTATAAATATCTCAATCTTTTTTAACAAGATAGGTATTTATAGCTTTTATTTTTACATTTCATATTTCAGGCAGTGGTTATCATGATGTTTCATATCATTAAAGATATCAAGCCTAGGTATTGTCATCTCGCCCTTTAATGCAGAAAACTCAAAAACAGAAACTGAGCAAAGGCCATAGGGCAGGGTTGTAAGTACGATAGGGAATGGAATTGCTAAAAGGTGTGAGAACAAGATCGCACCTGATCCTCCATGAGCAAAGAGAGCGATTGTATCGTCGCATTCTTCTTCGCATCTGTAAAAGCTTCCTTCTCTTACAAGGCCATACTTTTTAAGTAGGTCATCTGTTCCTTTTTTTATCTTATCAAAATAGTCCATGCATAAATTGTTCTTGAAGTATGGATGCTCTTTCCACTTATCGCCTGCCACGTAGTCGTCCGACTCTGTCAGCACGTTATAGGCTATTGACCAAGGGTGGCCATCTAACGGGATGTTAGAGACTCCATCCTTATCTTTATTCTTGTCTCCCCACCAGATCTCATGCATGAAATCCAGTTCCTGGATCTCAAGACCGTGGTCCTTGGCTGTAAAAGATGCTGTCTCTATAGCTCTTCCCATTGGGGATGAGTAGATGGCTTTGATGTTTTCGTTCTTAAGCCTTTCAGCAGTTTTGATCGCCTGTTCTTTGCCCTTTGATGTCAGGCAGTCATTTGCGTAATCAGGTTCACCGTGTCTTACAAATATTAGTCTCATTATTTCTCGCCTCATTTTATGTTATATAAATTCTGTAATCCTGGGTTTAGGTGCTATTAAGTTAATTATAGGGGGTAATTTTCTTTTCACAAGTAATAAATCCCTCAATCTCGAATTTTTTAGAAGATTAAGGGATTTATAAAAAATGATGAGTTTAAGAAAAAAGGAATTGTTTATGTCTATTTGCGAACTAGGGCTAAAGCGGCCTGCATACTACAAAAAGCTTTATCTATAAAAGACACCAGCTTTTGGTCAAAACTGCAGATCAATATACCTGATACTACAGCAATCACTATACATATAACACCCGATAGGCCATAGAAATCTTTACATACTGAATAATAGGCAGAATAAACCAGCTGGTGGATGAGAAATATTTCCCATGATGCAGCTCCTATTACCTTCAACAGTTTGGACCGAAGAATAGTACAGTGTTCTAATGTCAGTAACAGAATAACGCACAATTCACTACATATGATCTGCAACCATCCCGGATTAAAGCCTCGAAGAGTAACAAAAACAACTACGCCAAACATAGTCCCTACTAATATAAGTAAAGCCATTCTGAATCGAACAAAGTATTTTTTTAATGTATCTTTATACATTGCATAAAGTATTCCTGTAATAAAGGCCAGCGATGTATTATACCAATAGCTTTGATTTTTTTAATAATAGTAAATGTACCATCATTGATCCAAACGTACCGACTGCAAATAGTACTACACCCCATGTAGAATTCCTTGTAAACCTGAAGCTGAGCCAAAACAGTACTGTAAAATAAATAATTGTTACAACAAACCATACTGTTGGCCACTGCGTTACATCTCCAATAATCCTCTTACACGCGAGTGTGGCTTTGAAAAACTGAATAGGAGTTGATCGATAAAATAATGAATGTATAAAATTAATAACCCAGAATGGAATTAACAATCTCAACAGACGTTTTATTAAATATTTATCCCAAAACTTCTCACCTTTTCGACTCAATTGAATATATGAAGAATAACCTGATAAAAGTAAAAATACAGCTACAGAAACATATCCTAAAGATTTATAAAATATTAGCTTATCTTTCTGAATTAATCCTTGAGAATAATGATGAAGCATAACAGTAATGATTGCTATACCTCTCAATATCAAGGAATCATCAATCGACAAAATATCTTTATCATCCTTCCTTACAAGATTTTTTGCTGATTTTCTTTTTGTA
>CAMVNV010000084.1 GCA_947168935.1 uncultured Butyrivibrio sp.
CCTTTTTCTCATCGGCCTTGGACATCTCTTCGACATCAAGTTCACCTGTTGACAGAGCCGCCAGTAGGTTATCTATCTCATTTTGGCTTAAGACATCACTCATACTCCTCTATCTCCCATGCCCTGCATCAAATCCAGCCAAGTTTCCCCGGACTTGCGAAGCAAGTCCAGCGATAAATTCTTTTGATCTATCAAAAGAATTTATCGCACTACATCTTTACTGGTAAGAATGAACTGAAGCTTATGTCATAAATGAATGCAGAACCGAAATAATCCTGAACCTTATCAAGGATCTCTCTTTCGATAGCTGCCTGGTTATCGGATACATTGTCAAAGTTGTACTGTGATACTACTTCGTTAACGATTGATTTGATCTTTGATGTAGCACCTGCCAGAGATTCTTCTGTACCAAGTGTCGCATAATCAGAGTTTACAGTGTCCATTGAAATATTAAGTGAGCACTGAAGGATAGCTGACTGTCCACTTTCTGTCTTGGCAAGTGAGATCTGAATATCTGTGATCTCATAGTTAGCTGTTTCAGCAGCTGTTATATCAGAAGCCTGCCTTGCAAAACCGGCGCTCGTGCCTGCACCGCCCCCTGCTTCAAGTTCAAGAGCAGCTGCAATATCTGATATTACAGTGGCTGTCTTTTGATTGGTCTGCATAACTGACAGCATTACTATTCCGGTAAGAACCGTATTGATAACAAGTAGAGCCAGAATAATTATAGCCAGCATGTTCCTTTTCATAATCGTTCTCCTTTTTTGGAGTTAAATATTCTGTTCACCAGAATCCTTGGAAGTCAAATTTGCTCAGCAAATTTGACCTTCTAGCGATAGATTTTTCCAAGAAAAATCTATCGCATTAGTATTGAGCACTAAGAGGGTTATATATTCTAATTTCTACACGTCTGTTCTTAGCTCTTCCTTCTGCTGTTGTATTATCAGCAACCGGTACATATTCTCCTCTTCCGGAGTGCTTGATATTAGCAGGATCAAGATCTGTCACACCTAAAATATAATAGAAAACAGAAAGTGCACGTGCATCAGAAAGTTCATCGTTATTAGCAAACCTTGCATTACTGATGGGCACATTATCTGTATGTCCTTCAATCTCAATAGTTCCGCCGGCATAGCTTTCAAGTACGGCACCAACTTTATCAAGAACAGGGTATGCACTTTCCTGAAGCTGGTCACTACCTGATGCGAATAGAAGTGAACCGCTTATGGTAAGCTGCACGTACTGACTTGTATAGTTAAGTACAACGTCGGATATAACTTCCTCTTCTGTAAGCTCTGCCTTTTCTTCTTCGCTCATACCAGCCTGGAGCGCTTCTGTAATATCTTCTGCCAGCTGCTCCGAAGCTTCCATCTGGGCTGCTTCTAAAGTTGCTTCTGCTTCAGATATATCCGGGCCGCCTTCAGTTGGATTTTCTCCACTTGTTGCATCTGTCGGTTCTTCAGCATCACCTGATGCAGCAGCACCCATTGAAGTAGTATATGCGGAAAGCGAACTTAGCTGTGATACACCATCACCAATGAGGGCGCCATCGCCAAGTGCATTCTGACCACCATTGAAAATACCAAAAGCCGCACTAAAGGAAGCTGCAACTTCCTCATATTTAGCCGCATCCAGAGTTGACATTGAGAAAAGTAGCACGAAGAAACACAAAAGCAGATTCATAAGATCGCCGAAGGTACCCTGCCAGGCAGGACATCCTTTTTTAGGCGGGGCTTCTTTTTTCGCTTTAGCCATTATTACTCACCTCCGCCACCATTAGCCGCGTCGTAGGCTTCTCTTTCTGAAGGTGTCATGAATGCTTTAAGTTTTTCTTCAGTTACTCGAGGGTTTTCACCTGCCTGTATGGACAGAATTCCCTCTATCATTACGCCTTTGAATGTGAGTTCCAAGTCATTATCGAATTTAAGTTTTTCTGCAATAGGGAAACAAATCCAGTTCGCGATGGCGGATCCGTAGAATGTCGTGATAAGAGCAACCGCCATGTTAGGTCCAAGTGAAGATGCATCTGACATGTTATTAAGCATGTTAACAAGTCCGATAAGGGTACCGATCATACCCCAGGAAGGACCCTGGCTGGCCCAGTCCTCGAAGAACTTGATGTTAAGTTTATGTCTTGCATCTACTGCATCAATCTCCGCTTCAAGAATGGCTCTTACAAGCTCAGGCTCAGTACCGTCTGCTGTAAGGAGAAGTCCCTTTTTAAGGAGGGGATCTTCAATACTGTTAGCTGCTTCTTCAAGAGCAAGAAGTCCTTCTTTTCTAGCGGTGTTGGATAGATCAACAATCTGTTTGACAAGTCCTGACATATCAAGACTTGGCATCTTGATAACAACTCCTATCGTCTTAAGCGCTGTAATAGCACCAGGAATTGTATTCGTGCCAAATGTTGCAAGAAGAGAACCACCGATTGTGATAACAACCGACGGTATATCAATATAACTGGGAATTGTCTGAAGACCACCGGCCGTAGCAATACCCAGAAGAATTATAACAATACCACCACCAAGAGCTGCTATTGTAGCTAGATCCACGTTAAATCTCCTTTATCCTTCTCGAATAAAACCTGAGAATAACAATAGACTGACATGGCTTATGCAATCAATTTCGCAATTAATGTTTATTATAAAAAATATTATATCACGAAATATTGTACTTGTCTGTCAATTTTATACTAAAGATACAAATATTTTTGCAATTTTTGGTAATTTTTGTTGATATTGGTTTATTTTCTATTTGAATTACGTAATTTCATAATCCATGTTTTAAAGCTTATAGATGTACTTCAAAATGCAAATATGAAAAAAATACAATTTATTCAAATCATATTCTTGCATGCACCCACTATTCATGAATGCATGCAAGATTTTTTAGGGGTGGCCTATGGGGACCTGTAATCTGGTCTATAGATAAAAGCATTCATAGTGCTTTTATCTCATCATTCATTAACGTTTCAGGTTAGTAAGTTCTTCAAGAAGTGTATCTGAAACTGTGATAATTCTGGAGTTCGCCTGGAAACCACGCTGTGCTGTGATCATGTTAGTGAACTCATTGGAAAGGTCTACGTTACTCATTTCCAAAACACCGGTTGAGATTGAACCACCATCAACTGTGATATCCTTAACTACAGGATCACCGGAGTTAAGTGTTGCTGTATAGAGGTTATTACCTGCCTTCTCAAGACCTGATGCATTAGCGAAACTTGCAGATGCGATCTGTCCAAGAAGAAGTGTCTGACCGTTGGAATAAGATGCTGAGATCTTACCATCCTTGGAGATCGTAATACCTGTCATTGTACCCATCATACGTCCTGTGTTGTTACCTGCAAGGTCTCCCTTTGAAGCCTGGAGTGTTGATGTTCCTGATGAGTTGTAGTTAGTTGTTGTTGAAAGGTCAAGATATACGTCTGTCCAAGGGTTAACTGTATCATCCATATCAGGATTGAAGTTAAGGATGATCTTATCTGTTGTTATTGTTGAGTATCCTATTCCATTTTCTGTTCCATCAGCCTGCTTGAAGGTTGCTCCGATGTAAGAACCGTTAGCGTGGTCGTAATTGAGAGTCATCTCGTTACGGTTATACTCTGTTGCTACTGTCTTATAGGAGTTATCTGTGATTATGAGTGATGCATCACCGTTAGCATCCATCTCAATTGTGTATGTATCAAATGGTTCGCTTGTATCGAAATCTGCACTTGAAATTCCAAATGCATTCTTAACAAGTGATGAAAGTGCTGTCATTTCGCCAGAAGTATTTACTTCTTCTGATGTTGTAAGTGATACTGTGATGGTATTACCTGATGCAGATACGGAATAGCCTGCTGCCGTATCAAGCGAATAATCAGTATCTTCATAGCTGGTAATCTGAAGTCCGCTTGATGAGATTACATATACTGATTGTGCATATATCGAATTAGATGCATAATCATCAACACCACTTGTAATTCCGAATGCTGCAAGGATTGCTGCTGCGTCAGTGTTACTTGCAAGATCGGAAAGATTTCCTGTAGCGTTAAGTGTATAAGTATTTACACTGGATGTATCTTTATAAACAACTGTTTCTCTACCAACACTAGCAGTAACATTATCAGGATCTTTCAATTCATATGTATCTGTCTTTTCTTCTGTACCTGGTGTAGTTTTATCATAGGTAACTTTAATTGATACAGCAGGATTTGCAGGGTCTGTTGTGTCATCAACAGTGATCGCATACTGTGCAGCAGCTCCGTATGTATCAAGTTCATCACTTGATATTTCAAAGTATGCTGCTACTTCTGAACTCAAAGTCCCTGTAAGAGGGATGGTAAAAGTATTTGCAGGATCTGTAGCGTCTTCGAGAATAAGATCTGTTCCGTCATTGCTTTGATATACATATGCATCTGTAAGTTTTACAGCATCTGTTGTAATTGTTTCAGTAGTAGAAGCATCAACTGAATAAGTAACTTTGAGGGACCCATCTGAATTAAGCGAATATGTAGCATCAGCATGTCCGTCATAAGCATCTGCTGTCAGTCCATCATAGAAAGCTATGATCGCATCTGTAAGGTTAGCAAAATTTCCTTTTACAGGAGCAGAGGTAGTAACTGCTGAACCTGAAGTTATCGTAGCAACGCCGCTTGTTACGTTAACGCCATATCCGCTTCCTACTCCAAGTGACGTTGTAGAAGGAACTGTAAGGGTAATGGTATTTCCATCTGTTGTGTGATAAGTTGATGATGTTGGGAATCCTGTAGGAATTCCATATGCTGACTTAAGAGCAGATGAGATTCCTGTATACTTACCACCATCAACATCAGATGTGAGGGTACCAGTAGCTGTTGTGTAGCTTACTGTTGCTACTGCACCTGATACCGATACTTTATAAGATGTGGTATTGGTATCGTCTACTACGCTCTTTCTGGTTGTTGTTGCGGATGTTCCTGTATGGGAAATTGTGAGATTTCCGAGGTTATCCATTGTAAATGTGTCATCTGCATAGAAGTTATCATCATCAATAACAATGTTGTAAAGGTCATTTAATACGCCCGCATCATCAAGATCTGCAAGAGTTCCGCTTGTAGGAACTGCTGAGAACATTGTTGTATCAGTTGTTGTACTGTCACTATCTGACAGAGCAAAATCTGCTGTTCCCTTAGCTGCTGAATAATTAGATACATAATAACCGGACTTAAGTACTCCGGGAACCTGCTCTGTAACACCAGCCTGGGCATCGCTTCCAAGATGTACATTTGCAAGCTGCTCTGCTCCAACTGATATACCGTCTGAATCCATGATGTCTGTAAGTGTCATTGTGTATGTGTTCTTTTCGTTATCTACGTCCTTGATTGTGAACTCTGCTGTGTAGAGGTAACCAAGGTTATCGTAGAACTCGAGAGCTATTTTTTTACCAGCTGATGATGTGATGTTTGTATCCTTTGCATCGATGTTACCGCTGATAACTGCCTGTGATGTTCCTTCAGGCGGGAAAGTACTTGTCTCGTCGCTCATGATCTGGAGCTTTGTGAGACCACCGTTGGTGTTGATAGATGTTACGCCTGTTTCTTGATCGGTAACTGCCATCCATCCCATGATGTAGTAACCATCTGACTGTGTAGCAAGATTGCCCTGGCCGTCTACATAGAATGAACCGTCACGTGTATATACATTCTGAGTTCCGTCGTTTACGATAAAGAATGCATCGCCGGAAATCATAAGGTCGTATGGGTTATTGGTTGTCTGGGTGGCGCCCTGAGTTTCGATAGCTGTGGCAATGGAAGCTGACTGAGCTCCAAGACCGATCTGACGAGCATTGACACCACCGGTTGTCTCGGTAGAGCCAGAAGCATGCTGTGTTGTCTGATACATCAGATCTGAAAAGCTGATAGACTGGGACTTAAAAGATGTGGTGTTTACGTTAGCGATGTTGTTACCGATAACATCCATTTTGGTCTGGTGAGTCTTGAGACCTGCAACACCTGAATACATTGATCTTAACATAGATAGAACCTCCTACTAAACGGTACAGTAGTAAATAGCCGTATTATCGCAATCGGCGATCGTGGCTTACCTGTACCAGCAGGAGCAGAATACTTAGTGAAATCCTTCTGTCAGTCGGGATTTCAATGACCTCTTTGTAGAAAAAAATCTTTTTTCTTAAGTCCGGCCTTACGCTATTACTGCTCCGTCGATATTTGTAAATACTTTTGCTTCACTTCTGTCGTTCTGATTCATCGCTGTAACTACTGTGTTATTTGGTACATTTACGATAAATGCGAGGGAATCGACAAGTATAAGTGATTCATTGATTCCTTTCTCTCCTGCCTGTATCTTTCCCTGATTCAGGCGTTCAAGCTGTCCTTTGGTTATTTCGATATTTCTGTCACTGAGCCTTGCTGCTGCGTGCTTTGAGAATTTGAGCGGCTCATTTCTTTTGGCCAGTTCCTGTGCCTTGTCCAGAATGGATGAGAATGTTTCCTGGCCTTCATTTATCTGGACATTTTTCTTTGTGACTTTGTCTTTATTCAGGTACTGACCCTGAACTTGATCTATGGAAAGAAAGGATGGATTAAAGTTATTCATTTGTTAATCTCTCCTTTCCCGGGGCGATAAAAAAGCTTACCGCTTTTTTATCGCTGGTAGTTAAAATCGCAGTTTGCGATTTTAACTACCGTAATGTCTGCTGTTTTTGTTTGCTGCTTTTAAATTTCTTTATAAGCTTCTTAAACTGATTCGTCATCAATTTCTTCTGTCTTCTTTTCTTCAGCTTTCTTTTCCTGTGCCTGTGCTGTGCCCTGGTTCATTGCTTTTTCCATCAGATCTGCGTACTTAAGAGCGTACTGTGAGATCTTGGTAAGTTCTGTTGCTGAGAAGAAAGCTGATGGATCGCCGGTCATTGATTCGTATGCTCCAAGCATCTTTTCAAGATTGGTCTGGTCGGAATAAAGCGTTATGTAATCAATACTCGGAAGCTTATCAAGCATCGCCTTAACTGTATCCGCAAGCTGGGTGTTATCAAAGTATGTACCATCAACAACAGCTGTTACATCATCGAGCTTGTACTTGTTACCGTTTACGCTTACATAAGAATCGCCGCTTTCATAAGAAACGAAATCAACCTTACCTTCAACGATAGACTTCACTTCGCCGGTATCTTCATCTACCTGTTTGATCTGAACTGTCTTGCCTACCATGTCGGCTGCTCTGTTAAGTGCTACTGTGTTAGCCAGATTCTGCATCTGCTCAACCTGTGTGAATTGAGCGTACTGTGAAATATACTCTGTGTTGGAAGTAGGTTCCAGGGGGTCCTGATATTTCATCTGTGCACACAGAAGCTGCATGAACTGCTCTTTGTATTCGCCGATCTTGTTGTTAGATGTGGTTTCCGTTTTTTCTGAAGCAGCTTTACTGTTATTTACGATTACTCCATCTTTTACTATTGCATCTACTGCCATTTTTTCCACCTCGTTACTTTGACCTTTTGTGGCCGGGGATCAGACCATTTTGTGATTCTGACCACTTAAGCCTGGTAGTCAACTGTCTGTCCGTTTGCTGCCATCATTTCGGCTGCCAGTCTTGTTTCTTCGTCGAGCTCCAAGGTTCCCTCCTGCAATAGGTCCGGGTCTCCAAGGTTAATTCTTCGTATTCTGCTCTGACGTTTTTCTTCCTTCTCTGATGCGTTCTGCTGATTTCCTTTTTCAAGGTTTTGTTCGAATGCGTGTGCATCAACTGCCACTTCTACTGCGTTTACTTTGATGCCTTGTTCATCGAGCTTTTGCTGAAGCTGTATTAGCTGTGTCTGAAGTGCTGTCTTGGCTTCTTCTGTACTGGCTGTGAATCTTGCTGTAACTCCGCCGTCCTGTGCCTGCTCTACCATGACTCTTACTGTTCCAAGACTTGCGGGATGAAGCTGTATCTCCATTGATGTCATTGTCTCTTTGACGTTAACTTTCATGTAATCTGTGATCTGGTTTATAACGTCCAATGGATTTGTGCCTTGAGCTTGAGGTCTTGTGCTTTCATTTACTGCTTCATTAAATGCGTTCTTCAGGTCATTTACCATTTGCTGATAAGGATTCATTTCAGGAGTTTTGATCTCATCTGTCTGGGAAAAGAGATTATTGTTTTCGCCTTTAAATTCTTTGCCTTCGCCTTCGTGTTTTTCAGTATCTTTACTTTCTTTTACCTGTTCGCTTTCTAAAAGACCTTTATCTGATGCTTCAATCTCTATCTTGTCTTCTAATGTTTTAGGTTCTGCGTCTTTTAGATTTTTAATGTTTTGTTCAAAGGTTCCTGAAAGCTCTTTTCCTTGAAGCGTCTTAAGAGTTTCAAGCATCTGATCTATCTCCTGAGGCTCAGCGTCGTAATCTGTAGCTATGTCCTCGATCATCTTGCGAGCGCTTTCCATCAGGTCTTGCAGTGAATGTGAAAGATCTTCATCCATTAGAATCTCTGAAACATCCTCTGTACCGGTGACTTCCATTACCACTTGTGTCAGATTCTCAGGATTAAAAAGATCTGTTAGTGTCAATCCAAGCTGTGCTAAAATCTCTAATACTTCTTCATCTGTTACATCAAGTTCATCGGCTATCTCTGATACCAGCTCCTTGCCTGCATCTTCTAAATCTTCGCTGATCTCTGAGATTTTGTTTTCAAGATCGTTTGCCTTGTTCTCTTCCTTACTTACTGTCTGTTTCTTGTCTAATTTGCCCTGGTCTGCCTTTTTAGTGTCTTTATTTGTATCCTTTATTCTGTTGTCCTGGTCTGTCCGTCCTTTGTTTTTCACATCCTTTTGTGAATTTGTTTGTCCGGTGTTTTGCAATGTACTATCTTTTTTTAGTGAGTTGTTCGAACCTTTAATGTTCGATAGTCTTGCATCCTCGATGACACTGCCAAAATCTCCGTCACTTGTCGTCTGCACTTTACTTGCGCCTCTTGCAGGTGCTTGCACTACCTGCGGCATTAAAGCTAGTACAGAGACATCGCCCATTGTGCTTCCTGGCATGTACAGATACTCCTTTCTAGCTATATCTTTGACTTCCGTGTCATGGATTTGCTTAAGAACTTTAGACGCGCTTCCCTGCGCAAATATATTACTTGTCATCACATATATCGGACCAAATATCAAAACCCATAACCTTTTCTGATAAATGTTGTTGAGGGTTAGGTCCGCCGTCGGGTTCAAAAGGGATTTTGGCATCGCAAACATGAGGTGCGAAGTGCTATTCAATGCTGTACAGATATATTTAGTGATAATTATAGTAAACGACTTAAGGAAATACACTTTGCCAGTCATCAAATGCCCTATATGCCAGCATTAGATAACTGGCATAAGGCATTTTCTAAAGTCGTTTACTATAGTTATGTTCAGTGCTGTACAGATATATTTAGTGATAATTAGTAATGTTCAGTGCTGTTTAGAGAGTTGTGCGGGGAGTTTTATGTGACAGTACTGTATCTTGATACTTAAAGCATCGAAAAATGAAAAAATACTGATTTTTGATGCACACAATCACGAGAAAGGCATCAAAAAATTAGAAAAACAGAAAATTTGATGCGATATATAGAGATAAACGAAACAAAAGAATGGTTCAAAGCCCGATTCACGCATCAAAAACAAGTATACATAGAGAAATTGATGCATTTTATCAAATTGCAGAAAAACCAAAGCATCAAAAGTCAGAAAAATTAGCATTATTGATGCAAAGAACCCGATGATCACAGTTTTATAAATGCAAAAAGCCCGATGATAACAGTTGTAAAAATGCAACTATTATCCCGGAGCACATAAAGATTCGCAAATAACGGATTTAGACTTTGTCACGGCCAAAAATCTGATAGGGCAAAATAAACCACCGGTAAAGCCGGTGGTTTACTAATAATTGATTTGATATTACGCGCTTAAACTTGAAACTTGATCAGCTGCTATTTCGGCTTGGGCTTGTAAGCCTTTTGTTCTTTCTTCTAATGAAGTGATTTTGGATGATAGTTCCTCAAGTTCTGCCCATAGGGACAGCGTATCATCTTTTCCAATTCTCTTACTTATCTGTTTAAGAGTCCTGGTGTAGCTTTTAAGTTCTGCCTCGCATGCAGGGATGGTTGCCTGGATATTGGTTAGTTCTCCCATGCAATTTGATAATTCATCCTTGTTGACACTTGCTACAGTATCTTCATCGTCCATGATGTCATCGATCTCATCTCCGGCATCGCTTATGGTGTCTTCGATGTCTGATATCATGTCATCAAGGTTATCAAGCCTGTTTTCTACTTCATCGCACTGTTCTTCAAGTTCTTCGATAAGCGCCTCGGCTACTTCGTCCTCATCATCTTCATCATCATGGCTGTTTTTGGAAAAGCTGAAATTAAAATTGTTATTTCCAAAGGAGAAAGTTTTTTTGCTATCAAACTTATTCCTTATTGCCTGAGTTGAATACTTGTCTCCTCCATACTGGTTTATGGATGGCCAGCCGTCTTTGAAGACTATGTTGTGTCTCTGGGGTCTATAGTCTGCGTACTGATCGGGTTCATCTTTTAGGTCTTTGTAGTTTGATGGCTCAAGTGCAGGGATTACTGCCATGGGGGCTCTTCCTGCTGCGAATGCAAATGTTACGCTTACATCGCCTGTTGCTTCAGGTGTCCTGAATGGTAGTTCGTATAGTTCCCAGCCTTTTTGATGAAGGAGAGGTCTGATGTAGCCTCTGTTTAGTTTGTAGACATTACAGTTCTCCCAGTCACTTGAAAAAGCGACTTTGAATTGACAGATTTCATTGCCCTTTTCATTCTCTCCGCCGTTTAGCCAGAATACAAATCTGTACTCACTTGCGGGAGATAGCATCATGATCTTGGAATGAGCATCTTTGAAGCAACCGTCACAGTTGTCCCAGTTTCCAAGCATGAGAGCCTGGGTAATAGATCCGTCAATGGGGTTACTCATAAATGAAATGTCTACATCGCGGCGAAGCCACTCTTCACCTTTAAAAGTAATATAATTCATGGAATTCTCCTCCGAAATATTCTCAATCCCGGACAGAGCATGAGATGCAGACATCTGAATGGAACTTGCGCCTACATAGCATGCTCGTCCATTCTTCACAAGACCTTTAGCCCTTTTGGGGTATGTAGTCCCGATAATGTCTCCGTTAACATCTGTAACTGTTATGTTTTTTGTCATGGGTGTCTTCCCCTTTACATGATGTTTTTTAGAAATATAGATTTGGCCAGCGTTTTTTATTATGGGTGTCGCCCCCCGACCAGAATACATCTATGTTTTATGCTAGCACCGGGCTATGTGCATGTCAATCATAAAAATGAGCTATTGCAAAACCATCGCAACAGCTCATCAATACTAATTCTATGAATTATTTATTTTTAGTTTTATCACTACATCTAGCTTCCCGAAGCACTGTTGGCATTTGGCAGATCCGGAAGTCCTTCAGGCTCAAGAAGTTCTGTTACCTTCTCGGCTACAGCCGTGTCGAGCTTGCCCATGATCTTGGCTCTGTCATCACTTCCCATCTGCTGAAGGATCCTTGCAACAAGGGTTATATTGGACATGTTGTTAAAGATAGCCGCTGCTTCCTTTGGTTTCATGGCAGAGAAAGTTGCTGCGTAGACTTTAACTTCTTCGTCAGTGACTTCGCTTGCGGCTACCTGTTCATAGATCTTGGCAGCCTCTTCAGGGGCTATCATCGCGTAGTAAGAAGCATATGCGCTGGCATCAGGTGCATTGTCATTGTAGACAATATCCTGATAGAACTGCTGTCTTTGCTTGTCAAATTCAGCCTGCTCTTCTTCGAAGGGTTCAAGCCTTGCAACTTCTGCGTTAAGTTTGTCTATTGTTGCGGCCATGGAAGCGTTAAGTGCAAGCTGTCTTGAAAGCTCCTGTTCAAGAGATGCAACATAATCAGCGTTATCTACAGTAACTACACTAGAATCCTCACCACTGTTCATCTGGGTAATCTGTGCATTTGGAAGCAGGTTCCTTATATAAGGCACATTCTTAAGGGCAGGCGTAAGTGTATCACCAAGTCCTAAGATATTGAACTTGATCATTATGGCCATAAGGAGCATCCACACCAGTATTATCAAAAGGATCAGGAGAAAAGACCCAAGACCGCCATGGATATCTCCATTAAGTTCAGCTTCCGCTTCTTCCATTTCTTTTGCGCGGAGTCTTGCTTCTTTAGCCGCTGCTTTCTGGTCAGAACGTAGCTGTTTTCTATCGGCTTTAAGCTGTTTCATTGCCTCCTTGGGATCATCGGGCAATGTGTATGCTGGTCTTTCGGGTTCCGGTTCTTTTTTCTTCTTATCTGCCATAGAAATCAATCCTTTCTAAGAACAAATCCTCTATCTACTCTTGTTGATCTTCTGTCCGTATGTAAAGCTCGTCCTTTGGTCACTTTCCTTAAATTCAGCATCTTTTTCTTCCTGAAGATATTCCTGAAAAGCTCTCTCCCTCAGGGTTTCCTGCATCTTGCGTTCCTGCATGTCTTTAGCCAGTTTAAGTCTTGCTTCATCTACTATCTTTTCGGCTTGTTCTATGTTTAGCTTTTGGTCTTCTATCTGAGCTTTTACATTTTCAACGGCATTTCTGTTAAAAAGAATTTCCTGTACATCAAGGACGCTTTTTTGAAGCTCTTCCCCCTGAAGGAGGTAATCTTCAAGTCGTCTTTCAAGGCGGTCCATCTTGTCGAGTTCTTCGTTAAGACGCATCTGAGCTGCACCAAACTCCATTCGGGATTGGTTCTCTGTCTTGATCTTCAGATTCAGGACGCTCTGCATCCTATACACGAACTTCGCCAATACAGCCTCCTAGCTTATTCTGTTATGGTCTTTTTAGGCTCATCTGGGAAAAGAGTCTCCAGCTGGTCTATTATTTCTTCAAATGAAAACTTCTCATCCGTTGACTGGAGGAGAAAATCATTTACTGCATCTATCTTGTCTATTGCATAGTCTATGTTTTTGTTGGCACCCTTTCTGTAGGCTCCGATGTTTATAAGGTCTTCTGCATCGTTATAGGTTGCCATTACGTTCTTAAATCTACCTGCAGCGCGCTTCTGGGATGGAGAAGCTATAGCAGACATACATCTTGAGATACTTTGAAGTACGTCAATTGCAGGATAATGGTTCTTCTGGGCAAGCTTTCTGTTTAGGACTATATGTCCGTCCAGAATTGATCTAGCTGTATCTGTAATAGGCTCGTTAAAGTCATCACCGTCTACAAGTACTGTATAAAGACCTGTTATTGAACCTTTTTGAGACTTGCCTGCGCGCTCCAAAAGCTTAGGCATTTCAGCATATACTGATGGCGGATATCCTCTAGATACAGGAGGTTCACCACTGGCAAGGCCTATTTCTCTTTGAGCCATGGAAAAACGGGTAAGTGAGTCCATCATAAGCAGAACGTCTTTTCCCTGATCTCTGAAGTACTCTGCAATGGAAGTTGCAGTCTTAGCTGCCTTTACACGTTCCAGGGCAGGCTTGTCTGACGTTGCAACAACTACAACTGAGCGCTGTACACCTTCTTCTCCAAGGTCTCTTTCTATGAACTCTCTAACCTCTCTTCCACGCTCTCCTATAAGAGCAATTACGTTGATGTCCGCTTTGGTATTGCGGGCAAACATTCCAAGAAGAGTTGACTTACCAACACCGGAGCCTGCGAAAATACCTATACGCTGGCCCTTACCAACAGTAAGAAGGCCATCAACTGCCTTAACTCCAAGTGACAACACTTCTGAAATCGGGTCTCTGGACATAGGGTCCGGAGGCTGGTTCTCAACTGAATATGAGATTCCATTTTCAAGAACGTGTCCCTGACCATAGCTGGTTCCGTCTATCCTTCCAATTCCGGGAAGAGTCTGGCCAAGGAGGTCGTCACCAACGTTAACCCTAAGAGGCGACTCAGTATTTTCCACAATAGAGCCGCTTCCAATACCGCTGGTATTCTCATATGGCATGAGCTGTACTCTTCCATTTGCAAAGCCTACAACTTCAGCCATGGTGGGCTTTCCGGAATATTTAACAGGAGACTCATCACCTTTTTGTTTTGGATAGATATAGCAAATATCGCCCATCTTGGCATCGGGCCCTGCAGACTCGATCGTAAGACCGACGATATTTATGACCTTTCCTCTGGTTCTGTAAAAAGTTTGAGTTTCAAGTTTTCTATATCTGCCAAAATCTATAAGTCCACCTGCCATTATCTACCGCTCCTGAACCTTTATTTTGAATTAATAAAGTCTCCAATCTCTCATCTTATCTATAATCTGTGAAATATTTTCCAATTATCTCACCAAGCATTATATTTATTTAATTCCTGCGATCGAATGAAAGAAGCTTTATCTTTCTACCAAGTTCTTCAAGCTCAACTCCAACGCTGCAGTCAAAGATTCCGCCATCAGTTTCGATGATGCACTCGTTTTCTTTGAGTGTTGGATCTTCAACAAGCTCCAGTACTGTATCCGGGCTTACAACGTTTTGCATGAGCTGTTCCTTGGCATCTGTGATCATGTCATAGTCATCAGGCGAAATATGTATCAGAAGACTTCCGCTTGACTCGATCCTTGAAAGTGCTGTCTGAAGAAGGTGCAGGATTATCTCCTTGTCATCCTTAAAAGAAACGTTGAACACATGCTCATAGATCCTTGTCAGTGTATCAACCATCTCGGGTTCTACTGATTGGGTCATGCGTTCGTATCTTGCCTCAAGCTCTTTTTCTTTTTTCTGAAGGGTCTTCTCTATCTTGTCTTCAGACTTAGCCATGCCTTCCTGAAAACCTTCATCGTAGCCCTGGCGGTGGCCTTCTTCCCTTGCCTGATTCAGGATCTGGTCAGCCTGCATTCTTGCATCGGCTACAATCTGATTAGCCTGAACCTGGGCATCGTTTAATATCTGATCTACATCCTTTTGAATATTAGGCGGCATTTCATTAGGGCCCCCGCCATAACCCTGGCCTCCATCATAAGATCCAGCCCCATAGGCCTCACCTGGTCCGTCATAATCCTGACCACCGGGTCCGCCCTGCATAGCACCGTCTTCGCCATCAAAATCAGACAGACTCATCTCAGAGGGCATTCCGTCCATTCCATCCATGCCCTCCTGATCTTCCATCAGTCTGTCTATAGGTTCTGCAGAAAGTCCTTCGTTAAAAGAGGGTTCGTACATGTCATCCATGCCATCCATGCCGTCTTCAGCCTGCATCTGGGCATTAAGTTTTGCACGGCGCCTCATCTCTTCTTCGTAAGACTCCTGAATCTTGATATCAGACAGCTCATTATTATCGATGATTCTTGTATCTTCACTATCAAGAGTTACCCACATGCCTTTTACAAGATTAGACAACTATATCATCACCTCCGCCCCTGGAGATTACGATCTCGCCGGAATCCTCAAGCTTTCTGATAACGTTAACGATCTTCTGCTGAGCTTCCTCAACATCCTTCATACGAACAGGTCCCATGAAGTCCATATCTTCCTTGATCATAGCAGCAAGACGCTTTGAAAGGTTGTTGAAGATTGCAGTCTGTACCTGCTCAGTAGCACTCTTACATGCAAGAGCAAGGTCAGAGTTCTCAACCTCACGCAGCACTCTCTGAATAGATCTGT
>CAMVNV010000085.1 GCA_947168935.1 uncultured Butyrivibrio sp.
TATGGCCATGCGCAGGAATACAGAAAACTGCAATCTTTTTCATTTTCAATCCTTTCTTTCTTCAGAAAAAGCTGCATTGAAAATATCGGTCATGGTACCTTTTTGAGGAATTGCAATGCCGCGCTCCAGGTCTCCAAGTAGAAGTAATGTATCTCCGGGCTTTATCCCGAATAATTCTCTGGCCTGTTTGGGGATTACGATCTGCCCCTTTTCTCCAACAGTTGCTGTCCAGGCGAATCTGTCTTCTGGTCCTTTCATAAAAAGTCTCCTTTGTGGTAAAAGTATGATTTGTATAACAAATTGTACTTTGCAAAAATTGTGTTGTCAATAATAGAGAAAAAACTTAGCGATATACTGTATAATTAAAGTGCCGCATGTAACCATACGGAGGGGATGATATATGAATAAGCTGTACTATTTTGAAAGAAAAAGCTCAATCACGTGGATCTGTATTTTTGTGATCTTTATGACTATATTCACCTTTTATGATCTTCCGATAGCAAAAGCGGTTTTCCATTACAATGACACTTATGGAGAGATCTTCAAGATAATAGGACTGCTGCCTACATGTGTTGCGGGTATTTTTTACGCCATAAGTAATCTGGTGACTCGTAAGATTGCCCGTAGACCGATCATTTCAGCAATTCTCTCTGCTGCGTCATTACTTCTTTTTGTTGGATTTACACTTCTTTCTGTTTATCATCTGAACAGAAGTATATTTGTTCCTGTCATCATCTTTTGTGTCATATTCATTATTATTTCAATAGCTGCAAACTATGATCTATGTCGTAAAGTTAATCTTTTTGATATGAGAAAAGTTATGATCATTGCACTTGTTTCTGCGCTGGTGGCAGTTGGTGGACAGACACTTATAAAATTTGCTTTTAACAGGCCTCGTTTCATAACACTTTCTGACCCTGATACACAGTTTACATATTGGTTTGTTCATTTTCCGTTTGCGTTAGACTCGTCTTTTCCTTCGGGGCATTCCGCCCAAGCGGCGTTATGCTTTCTTTTGATGTATTTTAAGCGCTTTATACCGAGGCTTAGAACCAAGGCGTGGGACATAGCTTTATGCACCTTCGCTGTATTTATCACAGTCTCCACCATGTTTGCCCGTATGTTCCTTGGAGCTCATTATGCAACGGATGTATGGGCAGGATGTTTCCTGACACTTACAACTATTTCGCTTATGAATCAGTACGTTGAAAGATCCTACATGATACCCGAATACAGGGTCAGTAATATTCGTGAAAGGCTGTTACAGCTTAAGGATTATACTAAGGATAAAAAGCTACTTGAGGCATATGATTCAATTCTCAAGGGAATGGAAGTAGCAGATAATGCAAACGATAAAAAAGATCATTTTGAGGGACTTTTGCGCTTGCGTGATGATATTGATACATTACTCCTTAATGAAAAGCTTTCGCGAAGAGAGATTGTTTCTCTGAATACGATCAGGAAATTTACGGATAAGTTTATCGATGAGATCAAGCTTAAGAACTTCGATGAAATATATACTGTTACTTCGAAATAAATTTAAATGATATTGTTATGTAAGAATGCTTTTTTACTGCGGTTTACAGTTGTTAAGATTGTAAGCCGCTATTATATTGGCTATAATCAAAAGATAAATTGGCAGTGAATTCAGAAAGAATTATCTTTGTATGAAAAAAGTTTTTTTAATGCGGCACTCAGTTCCTGAAAAGTGCGATCTTCCAACAGAGCTTATTCCATTGTCGATAGAAGGAGTAAATCTGGCAAAGTCTAAGCAAGAATTCTTTAAAACAATAGATAGATGCTATGCATCTCCTTATAAAAGAGCATTTGAGACAGCAAAACTTATTTCGAAGAAGCCAGTAGTTGTAGTGAACGAACTTCATGAAAGAATTATTGGAGAAGCGCATGAGGATTTCTGGCTTAAACAATATCAGGACTATGATTATCACAATCCTGGTGGAGAATCGCTTAACATGGTTAAGGTTAGAATGACAAGCGCGATGGATGGTGTCCTTAAGGAAATGAAAGATGGCGAGACGGCACTTGTAGTATCTCATGCAACCGCAATCTGTTCGTATTTATTGAACTTTGGACAAATAGAAGTTGCAGATGCTAAGAGCAAATCAAGAATAATTACATTTGGTGATAGAGAAGTATTACATGGAAAGATAAATCCCACAGATTATTTTGAAATTGAATATGAAGATAATGAAGTTGTAGCGATTCGTTTTTGCTGAAGGGAGGACTCAAATGGCAATTGAGTACAAAAGGCTTACAGAAGCGGAACTGGAAACTTTTATAGACATGAGAATTGGCCAGCTTACTGAAGAATACGTTTCAGAAGGTAGAAGCGTTCCTGAGGGTGTTGATCTTAAATCTGCGCTTTTTGATTATTATCACAGGCATATGGCAGATGGGACCTTTGTGTCATGGCTGGCAATTGATGGAGGCAGGATTATAGGGACAAGCGGTATGTCATTTGTAGAAAAGCCGCCATACTTTACCTGTCCTTCAGGTAAGCTTGGCCTTCTTTCGAGTATGTTTACAGATCCGGATTACAGACGTATGGGAATTGCCAGAAATCTCCTTGACCATGTTGTAGAAGAGGCAAGAGCTTATGGGTGCGGATCTATCCATATCACTGCTTCAAATATGGGAGTAAAGCTATATACTGCTTATGGGTTTAAACATAACGGAAATTTCATGATGTATAACCTTTAATATTTATTATTGCCAGAGAAAAATAGAGAGCCGCGCTTACTGCGGATTTCGTACGAAAGAGAAAATGTAGAGGATAAATAATGCCGCATGTTGAGATAAATTGTTTTTCCGGAAGGACAGATGAACAAAAGTACATCTGCGCTGACAAAGTTGCAGATGTAATAGCAGAAACCTTAGGATGTAAGAAAACCAGCGTCTCAGTTGCCATCAAAGATATTCCTGAAGAAGAGTGGAAGACAGCTGTATGGGACAAACATATAGTACCGGATAAAGAGTATCTGTATAAGGAACCGGGCTATTCTTGTGATGACTAAATTTATTGGAAGGAATACTCAAGTAAATGAACTACAGAAAGATGACAGAAGACGACCTTAAATATGTGACAGAGAAAAATATAGAATACTATAACACAGTTGAAGGTTGCTGCTGGACATATGAAAAAGCATATAAAAGAATACATCAGGTATTGACCATGGAAGATTCCATGTGCATGGTACAGATGGATTCAGATGATAATATAACAGGATATCTTATGGGATACTTCAAGGAATTTGATGATATCCGGGGATATTTTCTTGAGGAAATCGTTATTTTCAAAGGACATCAGGGGAAAGGTTATGGAACAGATTTTATGAAGAACCTTCAAAAGGCAGTCCGCGAGAATGATGCATCTATAATTGAGCTTAACAGCGTGAATGATGAAAGGCATAATAAATTCTATTCTGCTCTTGGCTTTTATGCCGTTGGAAATTTTGTGATGATGGGCAAATTTTTGGAATAAGATACCGATAATCTGAGACTATAGGAGATTGGCAGACGTATGAAGGCATTAGTGATCAATTGCAGTCCCGTAAAAAACGGAGCCACTGCAGAAATTGTTAAGACTGTTTCAGAAGAACTTTCTGATAGATATGATGTTAAGTCGGTTTGCATTGATGATTATAAATTCAGTTTTTGCAAAGGCTGTAGGAGTTGTCATGTTACGGCAAGCTGCGTGCAGCACGATGATGTAGATGTGCTAATGAATGAATTCGAGCAGGCGGATGTGATAGTATCGGTATCACCATCCTACTGGGCAGATGTTCCGGGGCAGTTCAAGGCCTTTATAGATAGATGTACTCCCTGGTGCAATACTCATGAGCCCCATAAGACAATTTCGTCAGGCAAAAAAGGCTATGCCATTGCACTTAGAACAGGCCCCAATATGCCTGAGTGCAATAGAATTATTGGAACAATTGAACACTTTTATGGACATCTGGAAATTGAGTGCAACGGTGGATTGGGACTTACGTCAATTGAGAATAAAGAAGACGTAGAACCAAGAAAAAATGAGATTAAAGAGTTTTGTACTAAAATCTGAAATATCACATTTAGGGAGGAAAAACATGAGCGACAGTTTGAGAAATATGACATCAGTATATCTACTTAGTGGTGATAAGATCCTGCTTTTGTACAGACAGGGTAGCAGAGTTGTTAACGATGTTTGGATCGGCTCTGCAGGTGGACATTTTGAAAAAGACGAGCTCAATGATCCTGAAGCTTGCGTTCTTAGAGAACTTAAGGAAGAACTTGATATTGATAAAGATGAGATAGAAAATATGGAGCTTCGCTATGTCACTTTGAGAAAGACTAAAGGAGAGATAAGACAGAACTACTATTACTTCGCAAATCTTAAAGGTTCTTTTGACAAGGATCTTTCATCAAATGAGGGTACATGTAAATGGTTTTCTTTAGACGAAGTAAGCAATCTTGAGATGCCATATACTGCCAAATATGTTGTTGATCACTATGTATCTCAGGGGAGAAATACACAGGATCTGTATGTGGGAGTTGCTGATGGAAATGAAGTAAGGTTCACATCCATGCCAGACAAGTAAAAAGCGAGAAATAAAGACAAGAGGGGAACACAATGCCTGGGGTAATAAAAGAAATCCTGCGAACATTCGCGTGGGTAATAGTTATTGATTATGTCTTGTTTGGACTACCTATTCCTAAGATAGTAAGAAAATGTAAGCAAAGATCATATATGATCGAGTCTGATAACAGATTCGAATATCAAAAGGCAAACGATTGCAGCGGCTTTTCATCTGCATATGTTTTAAGACATCTTGGAATAGACATAGACGGAGTGACAGCCTATAGCCAGATTCCGATCAAACTGGCTCATGGTAATGTTCCCGGAATAGGAATTATCATTTTGTGCCTTAAGCATAAACTTAAAGTCCTGCTTCGAATGGGCAATCTGGAAGCTTTAAAAGAATCTGTATGTAAGGGTAATCCAGTTATTGTATTTACAAGGTCTGCAGTAGGATCCAGGTATCTTCACTATATCGCTGTAGTTGGATTTGATGAAGAATACATATACACAGCAGACTCTTTGGAGAACCACGTTAATAGTGATAGTAAGCTGTATAATAGAAGAGTACCGATAGCGGATTTTAAAAAGATATGGCAGACAAATAAGATATATCAGCCTCTTATATTCAATCTCTTTTTCGAGATAAAAAGGTGAATTAGATGATCAAAGTTGATCTTATTACCGGGTTCCTTGGATCCGGCAAAACAACATTTATAAAAAAATATGCCAGATATTTAAACAGTCAGGGACAGAAAATCTGCATCCTTGAAAATGACTATGGCGCTGTAAATATTGACGTAGCGCTCCTTGAAGAGATCAGAAGCGACATGTGCGGAGTTGAGATGATAGTCGGAGGTGATGGCAGACAGGCTCATCAAAGAAGACTTAAAACTAAACTTATTACTCTTGCGATGTCAGGCTATCAAAGAGTCATCATTGAGCCTTCAGGAATATTTGATATGGACGAATTCTTTGATACCCTCTACGAAGCACCTCTTGATAACTGGTATGAAATAGGCAGTGTTATAGCAATAGCATCTGCAGATCTTGAGAGTAGTCTTTCCGAAGATTCAGATTATGTACTTGCATCAGAAATTGCTGATGCAGGAATTGTTGTGCTGTCTAAGACTGAGGAAGCAGATGATGATCAGATTAAAAGCGTCAAAGACCACATAAGATCAGCACTTGAAGGGATCGGTGTTAAGAGAAAAGATATCTTTAGATCAGAAGAAGCTTTTGATAACTTCTTCATAAATAAGGGAAGCGATGAACTTACAGATGATGACTTTAAGAAAATAGCTTCTGCAGGATACGTCCACGGAGATTATGAAAAAAGACAACTATCTGATGACAGCGCATATACATCCTTGTACCTGTTTGGAGTAAAGCTTCCAAAGGATGAGCTTATAGAAAATATAGGTAAAGCTATAGAAGATGCAGACTGTGGTCATATAATCCGAATAAAAGGATTTGCTAAGCCTGATTCTGGCTTAGATACATCAAATGGAGCGAATGAATACACAGAGATAAATGCTACCAGAGAGAAAGTGACCTATAACCATATCAAAAGTGCTCAGGAAGTAATAATTGTTATTGGTGAGAATCTTAATACTGATAAGATAAATCAGTATTTCCCAACAGCTGATTTTACTGAATTAATCTGAATTTTCTATATGTGATAAAATATTAATGATAAAAACAGCTAAGGAGATGATCCTTAATGAGATTCCTATTCGTTTCGAATTATATTAATCATCACCAGATTCCTTTATGTGAAGCCATAATGAGGATCATAGGTGATGAGAATTTTATATTTGTTCAGACACAGCCCATGGAAGAAGAAAGAGTGCGTATGGGCTGGGGGGTAGATGTATACTCTCTTCCTTATGTGAAGATTTATGACAATGATAAGATTAACACTCTGAATGCAATTAATGATTTTGATATAGTACTTCTTGGGTGGACTGAAAACGAAGAAGTTAGGAATGCCTGCCTTCAAAGAGCAGAAGCTGGCAAGCCTCTTCTTAGAATGAGCGAGAGAATATACCGCGAAGGTCAGTGGAAGGCTATATCGCCTAAAGGCCTTATCGCCAAATACAAAGAGCATATCAGGTTCAGAAACAAAAAGGTTTATATGCTGTGTAATGGAGCATATGTTGCCTCGGATTTTGCTCTTATAGGTGCATATCCTCACAAGATGTTTAAATGGGGGTATTTCCCAGAAGTCAGAGAATATACTCCTGAGCAGATGAGAAGCATGAAGAGGATGGAAGATAACAAGACTCCAAGAATACTGTGGGCCGGAAGGTTTATGGAAGGAGTCAAGCATCCTGAATTTGCTTTAGAGCTGGCTGCTTATTTAAAAGAAAAAAACTATTCTTTTCATATAGACGTTGTAGGTGATGGTGAGATGGATGAGGACCTTAAGACCTACGCTGAAGAGAACAGGCTTACAGATGTAGTCACATTCCACGGATTCCTTCCTCCTAACAGAGTAAGGCAGATGATGGAAGAGGCCCACATATATCTTTTTACAAGTAATAATCTTGAAGGATGGGGAGCTGTTGTCAATGAGGCAATGAATGCAGGTTGCGCTCTTGTGGCAGGATCCATGTCTGGAGCTGTTCCGTACCTGATACAGGACGGTGAGAATGGCTATATCTATGATGGGGAAAACTTAAACAGCTTCCTTAAGAAGGCTGAAGCCCTGGTAAGACACCCATCAAGGCAGCAGAAGTTTGGTAATGAAGCATATAGTACCATTACAAAACTTTGGAACAGCAACATAGCTGCTCAAAGACTAATCGACTTTTGTACAGCAATCCTGAAAGATAAAGACTACATAGCTCCCACAGACGGTCCAATGAGCTACGCTCCAATAATAAAGCCGTATATAAGACCAAAAGAAATAAAATGAAAAAATAGGATGATATAAACTGGGTGGCCCAACGCAGAATAAGCGTGCATCCGTCCGTTACGACCACCTTTATTACCGCGCCCCCTGGCGTACAGACGGCGGTACCATCCAGCCTGCGAATTTCATGATGGAACGGCTCTGGGTCGCAACCACCTTCTTGCGCCAGTCTCTTGGTGCTTCACCAAAATCTTCCAGAAAATGACGATTAAAGCTAGATAAGGAATGAAAGCCCACTTCATCAGAAATGTTTAAGATGGGCATTTCTGTCGTGCGAAGAAGTACGGATGCCTTCTGAACTCTTATGTGGTTGAGATATCTAAGCGGACCATCTCCAACAATCGCTGTAAACAGACGCCTGAAGTGAGTTGGCGATAAGGAGCACATAGCGGCAAGATCTTCCATTGCAAAGTCTTCCATGTAGTGTTCCTGAATATAGTCAATTGCAGGAGCGATAACAAGGGCATTTTCATGAGGATGCTCGCTTGCTGATAGCTCATACTTTTTGTATACAGGAAATAGTTTTACTATAAGGGCCATGAGAAGACCTCTTACAGAAAACTCGTAGTTGCTGCCCTTCCTTTGAAGCTCGCAGATGGCAGCAGTAACAAGGTTGTAGATATCGGGATACTCAGATCGGGGCAGTATTCCATAGTAGTTATGGATCATCTTGATAAGATCGGTTGAGTGTTCAAGAGCGCTTAATGGGAAAAGAGGCTCTAGAAGTGACTGAATATCAACAAATATATAGGACCATTTGCTGGCACATCCCGGGTCTGAATAGGTTGTGTGTGATATATTGTTGGCTACGATCGTGACATCTCCTGCGTGAAAGGACTGTTTTTCTCCCATGAATTCCATGGTTCCGCTTTCAGTTTCGCACAGGCCTATCTCGAGGCAGTTATGAAAATGAAGTGTACCTGAGGGGATATCCGAGATTCTCCACTGCTCGCCTGAAAGGAGCAGGACAGGGAAGTATTCCGGTAGATCGTAGCTTCTGAATTCTATTGTCTGTTGCTTGGATTTGGGCATATGGCAATACCTCCGAGTGAATTCACTTTCAAGTATATAATATGGCGGAAATCAAAGTAAAGAATTGACAATGCATTTCTGACCGAAAAATTAAACGAAAATCAAATTAGTTTATTGTATATTAAATTAAAATGTATATTAAAAACATGATTATTAACAAAAATCACCAACTGATTTAGTCGAAAATAGACAATGGTTGGTGATTTTTATTTTATTATGGTCGAAAATGCATAGTTTTCGTAGATGAAATGAAGCGAATAAATAACCACAAAACCATAAAATTGAAATTGTACAGCAGTCATATGCGGAGGAGGTTTTTATGGGAAAAGGTAGTAAGGAGGCTGTAGCGAAAGCAAAGCCCCAGGTTAAAACAAGCTGGAAAAAAGCTTTTAAGAGAGACTGGCAATTATATCTGCTTTTGATATTTCCACTTGCAATGGTATTTATTTTCAACTATGCAGCTTATCCCGGACTTCGAATGGTTTTCATGAACTATAAAGTCATGAAGGGATATAGCGGAAGCCAATGGGTTGGAATGAAGAATTTCGTTGATCTGTTTACAGGTCCATCAAGCGCCAGATTCCTTATGGCACTTAAGAATTCCATCGTATTTAACCTTTTGGATCTTGCACTTGGATTCCCGATGCCTATCATTCTGGCAGTAATGCTCAATGAGCTCAGGTTTCCTAAATATAAAAAAGTAACACAGACAATTCTCTATCTGCCTCACTTCCTTTCATGGGCAGTAATCGGATCTATCGCTCTTACAATGTTCCGTACCAACACAGGTCTTATTAACATGACTTTTACAAGTTTTGGATGGATAGAGCAGGGTATTCCTTTCCTTACAGAGAAGTTCCACTGGGCTGCAACATACCTTCTCATCGGTGTATGGCAGGGAATGGGATGGGGATCGATCCTCTATCTTGCAGCTATAACAGGTATAAGCGGTGATCTTTATGAAGCGGCAATGATCGATGGAGCAAGCCGCTGGCAGAGAATATGGCATATCACACTTCCCGGAATTCGTCCAACTATCGTAACGCTTCTTATCATGAATCTTGGACGACTTATGGGATCCAATCTTGAAAGACTTGTAGCACTTGATAATGCACTTGTACGAGACTTCCAGTATCAGCTGGCTGTATACATTTACGATTATGGTTTTTCCGGTCAGCACTATTCAATCGGTACTGCAGCAAACCTGTTCCAGTCACTTGTGGGTCTTGCGATGGTACTTATAGCTGACAGAGTTGCGAAAGCTCTTGGAGAAACAGGACTGCTATAAAGGAGGACGAAGATGGATACAGCAGTTTTTAAGGGAGGCAAGATTATGGCCGGCAAAAGAAAAGAAAAAGACAATGACATCTCTGCTGGTGGTAGCAGGGCTATAAGTAAGTTTCATATAAGCGATATCGTAATAATACTGATAATAGGTATTTTGTCACTGACATGCCTTCTTCCATTCTGGCATGTGGCAGTTAAATCAATATCATCAAACGCAGCTGTTGCTGCTAAGTCAGTATATCTGTGGCCTGTAGATATTACCTGGGATGCATACAGATCCATCATAGAAGATGGTAGTATGACACACTCAATGATCTACAGTGTTGAGGTTACAGCTATATTCACACTTCTTGGAATGATCGTCTGCACATGTGCAGCCTATCCTCTTTCAAGGAAAAGACTTAAAGGAAGAACAGTTATCACCTTCCTTTTGATGATCCCTATGTACTTTAGTGCAGGTAATCTTCCTACATACCTTTTGTATAGTGACCTTCATCTTCTTAACAATATGTGGGTTCTGATACTGCCACTTATCTACTCAGCTTACAACATGCTTATCATGAAGAACTTCTTCATCTCCAATATACCGGATGAACTTGAAGAATCAGCTTTTCTTGATGGAGCAACAAACTTCCAGATATTGTTCAAGATAGTGCTTCCACTTTCAAAGCCTATCCTTGCAACACTTACTCTGTTCTATGCAGTAGGTCGTTGGAATGCTTACGGCGATAACATGTACTACATCAGAGACAACAGTCTCAAGATGGCACAGTATAAGTTGTATGAGATGATCTTAAATGCTCAGGAAGCAGCATCTACAGCACTTACAGAAGCAACAAATGTAACATCAACACCTGAAGTACTTCAGGCAGCATCAGTAATGTTTGTAACAGTACCGATCATAATCATCTATCCTTTCGTTCAGAAATACTTCGTTAAGGGCACAATGGTTGGAGCGGTAAAAGGTTGATTTTTGACAATATCCTTGCCATCCATGGCAAGGATGGACAATTGTCAAAAAGTCAACAGCGATCCAATCGCAGGTTGATTTTTGACAATATCCTTGCCATCCATGGCAAGGATGGACAATTGTCAAAAAGTCAACAGCGATCCAATCGCAGGTTGATTTTTGACGATATCCTTGCCATCCATGGCAATGATAAACAATCATCAAAAAGTCAACGGTGATCCAATCACCGGGTTGAATTTAAAAATGATAAGCAAACATATAAAAGGAGGGTTTATATGAAAAAGAACATGCTTAAAAGAAGTCTTGCACTTGCGATGAGTAGTGCAATGGTGATGGGGGCACTTGCCGGATGTTCAGGCTCTACACAGCCTACTACAGAAGGTGGAACACAAAGCTCACAGACTTCAGACGACAAGACACAAAACACATCTTCAGGTACATCAGAAGGCGGCGAGAGCACAAGCGCTGAAGGCGCAGGCATTGATGGATGGCAGCCTTTTGCAGACAATGTAAAACTTCAGATCCCTGTATATGACAGAGGCGGCGAAGTAGATGTTACTAACAACTACTGGACACAGTGGGTACAGACAAACTTTGGTGACAAGTACAATATCACAGTTGAGTTTGTAGCTATTCCTCGTGGTGACGTTCTTAATGCATATGCAAACCTTGCTAATGCACAGGATCTTCCTACAATCCTTATGGAATACGACTTCCCTAAGCAGGCACAGTGGGCTGATGATGGATATCTTCAGGAACTTGACCTTGAGAAACTTAAGACTATCGCTCCTAACTACTATGCAATGATGGAAGAGCAGGGCAACCTCGACTATACAGATCTTAATGACACAACTTATTTTGCCCTTGCAGAAAGACCATATTCACAGAACACATACAACTATGTAACCTTCTATCGTCAGGACTGGCTTGATCAGCTGGGTCTTGAGTATCCTACAACATGGGAAGATACACTTAAAGTATATGCAGCTATCAAGGAAGCAGGTCTTGCTGAGTATCCTGCAGGAGGAACTAAGATCTCAGGCGCTGGCGTAGACCAGAACTATGGCTACAGATCAAATCCTCAGGATGAGTATGAGTGGGCTACAACAGGTGATTATGCAATCCCTGCACTTTCTACAGAGGCTCAGAAGAATCTTCTTAAGAGAAGAAATGAACTTTACAACCTTGGATATTTCAATCCTGACTTTACACAGAGAGAAGCAGCTGATGGCGAAGCTGATTTCATCGCAGGTAACGCATTTACATATACAGCATACATTGCTCCTTCAATCTCAGTTCTTGATTCTTTCTATGAGACTAACCCTGATGCACACCTTTCAATCGCTGTTTGCCCAGGTCTTATAGAGGATACTGGTTCAGACGGAATTTCTACAACTAACGCATATCGTCCTAACAACAACTTCGGTATGATGATCGGCTTCTCAGCTCTTGCATCTGATGACGAGATCACAGCAGCTATGATGTACATGGAATGGATGCTTGCAGGTGAAGTTGATGGAACAAGTGCTCTTTTCACAATGCAGTATGGTATTGAAGGTGAGACATTTGAGTATGACGAGAACGGCTATCCTGTAATCACTAACAATACAGAGGGTGAGTACGCTATGGCCAACAACAATAAAGACTATTGGTGCGTAGCTGTTGAGTCCAAGACTCTTGGCACTATCGAAGATGATATCAAGCTCAACATGCCTGTTAATTATCCTGATTCTGACGAGTGGTATCAGCAGATCCTTGATAACTATAAGGGAATGGAATCAATGGTTGACAGCGGTGTTATCCAGCCTGACTGTAACTTCGCAGTAACACTTACATCTGTAACAGATAACCAGGAAGCTCTCCTTGGCCTTTATGAAGAGTTTGCTTCAAAGCTTACAGTTGCTTCCGAAGATGAGTTTGATACACTTTATGAGCAGTTCAAACAGGAATACCTTGATGCCGGATATCAGGCAATCATCGATGAGAGAGGACAGGCTTATAATGATGGAATGACCTCCAAGATGAAATAATTCATCTTTGTGACAATCACATATCCTTTTTTACAGCGGATCCCCGAGCTTACTCCGCGGAGCAGCCCGGGGATTCATTTGAAAAAAATTACTTAAGTTATAAGGAAATGCGTTTTTTGTTTTTTAAATAAATCTATTGAATTAGAATAGTTTTGTTTGATAAACAAAAAATGAATTTCTTGGGCAGATAAGTAGCCGGAGAGGAGACAAATGACAGCACTTGATTTTGACAAAAAAGTAATAGAAGAAACGCTTGATCACATAGTTGATAAGACCATGAACATGGATCTTACATGGGACTGGCCATGCGGAGTTGCCTACTACGGAATTGCTAAAGCTTATGAAGTTACAGGTAAAAAAGAATACCTTGATCTTTTAAAAGCAAGAATAGATGAATATGTGGATGACCTTGGACTTCCTAAGGTGTGGACTGTTAATACCTGCGCTATGGGTCACTGCCTCATTACTTTATACGATGCAACTAAAGATCAGAAGTACTGGGATATCGTAATGAGCAAGGTGGATTACCTTGAAAAAGAAGCTCTTAGATTTGGCGATAACGTACTTCAGCACACGGTTTCAGCTAACAATGATTTTCCGGAGCAGTGCTGGGCAGATACTCTTTTCATGGCAGCTTTTTTCCTGCTTAGAGTTGGTGTTCATGAAAAGAATGAAGAGCTTATAAATGATGCGCTTAATCAGTACTACTGGCATATCAAATATCTTCAGAACAAGGATACGGGCTTTTATTATCACGGCTATAACAATATCTCCAAAGATCATATGTCAGGTTTTTACTGGGGAAGAGCTAATGCATGGGCTGCTTTTACCATGTCACAGGTAGGACATATTCTTCCTGAAGCATATCTGTATCCGCAGTTTTTGGATATCGTAGGATCTCTTAATGAGCAGCTTTCAGCTCTTAAAACAGTTCAGACAGAAAATGGACTTTGGCGTACGATCTTAGATGATCCCGAGTCTTATGAAGAGATTTCCGCTTCTGCAGGAATTGCAGCTGCAATGCTTTCAAAGGGCAATCCTCTTCATATCAAATATATAAATAAATCAATAAAAGGTATACTTGCAAATATTACTCCTGAAGGGCGTGTTATGAATGTTTCAGGTGGAACAGCAGTTATGAAAGACAGGGATGGATATAGAAACATTAGCAGAGACTGGATGCAGGGATGGGGACAGGGGCTTGCCCTTGCCTTCTTTGCAGGACTTCTTGAGTATGAGAATCTGCGAAGTGACGGAGCACTTTGATCTAAGTCAGGACTACAGATAAAGAATATAACCGGGTGATTGGGCTAACTATAAAAAAGACAGTACATCCGGTATATCGGACAGACAATGATATCGACATCATAAAAAATGAGGATGAGATAGCTATGACAGAAAAAATGAAGGGTAGTTTTACATTACCGGGGGAATCAGGATACGAAGATCTGACTCTGAAGATGGCCAAAAAGTGGGGAGCGGATGTTATAAGAGATAGCGACGGAACACAGCTTTCACCAGAAATATTGGAAGCAGGTTATGATATCTATTCTACAGTATGTATCATAAGAGGCCATAACGACTGGATAAAGAAACACCCTTCCAACATGCAGCAGTCTTTCTTGCAGAGTATGCCCAAGATCGCTGATGGAGACTTTTTGACAATACATCTTCTTGATGGCTATTTTGCAGAGCAGTTTGATGTCAATCAGAGCAAAGAGTCTGTTGAGCGCTGGCAGGTTTTTGACAGAACAACTAATACAGAAGTTCCAAAAAGACTTTGGAATTATGAAAAAGAGCTTGATCACGTAGTTATAAAGACAACAGAGCCTTTTCATGAATATACAGTTAACTTCCTTGCATATCGTAAGTGGGAAGAGATCAACATGTATAACCACGTGACTAATAACTGGACATCAGAGCACCTTATACCGGTAGATCCAAGGTCTAAAGAAGCGCAGGATTATCTGTACCAGTGGATGGATAAGTGGTGCAAGGATCATCCTCTTACCAATGTTGTTCGCTTTACTTCCATGTTTTACAACTTTGTATGGATATGGGGATCTGATGAAAAGGACAGAAATCTGTATACAGATTGGGGGAGCTACGATTTTACAGTAAGCCCTCTTGCACTTGATGAGTTCAAAAAGCAGTATGGCTATGAACTCACATCAGAAGATTTCATTAATAAAGGAAGCAATCACCCGACTCACATGCCTCCTACCAAGAAACTCCTTGACTACATGGATTTCACTAATCAGTTTGTAGTTTCTTATGGTAAGAAGCTCGTAGAACTTGTTCATTCCTATGGCAAAAAAGCTTATGTATTCTATGATGACAGCTGGGTAGGCATTGAGCCTTACGGTAAAAGGTTTGAAGAGTTTGGATTTGATGGCCTTATAAAGTGTGTATTTAGCGGATACGAAGCAAGACTTTGCGCTGGTGCAAAGGCTGATACTCACGAGCTTCGCCTTCATCCATATCTTTTCCCGACAGGTCTTGGCGGAGCACCTACCTTCTCAGAAGGCGGTAATCCGGCATTTGATGCGGCAGTTTACTGGAACAGGGTTAGACGTGCACTTCTAAGAGAACCTGTAGACAGAATAGGACTTGGCGGGTATCTTCATCTTGTTGAGAATGAGCCGGAATTTAATGATTATATCGAGAAGGTTGCAGATGAATTCAGGCTTATAAAGTCTTTCCATGCAGAAGGAAAGCCATATACGCTTGGGTATAAAGTTGCTGTACTTCACAGCTGGGGGCACCTAAGAAGCTGGACCTT
>CAMVNV010000086.1 GCA_947168935.1 uncultured Butyrivibrio sp.
AGATCCAGCTTCCTGGATTCCGTAAGGGTAAGGCTCCTCGTAAGATGATCGAGCGTATGTACGGCGTAGGCGTTTTCTATGAAGATGCTGCTAATGAGCTTATCAACAACGAGTATCCAAAGGCTGTTGATGAGTGCGGTGAGTCTATTGTATCTAATCCTAAGATCGAGGTAGTTCAGATTGAGTCTGGCAAGCCTTTCATCTTCACAGCAGAAGTTGCTCTTAAGCCACCGGTTGGCCTTGGAAAGTACAAGGGAATCAAGGTTTCTAAGCAGGATACAGAAGTTACAGACGCTGATATCGATGCTGAGATCAAGACTGAGCTTAACAAGAACGCAAGAGTTGTTGAAGTTACAGATCGTGCAGTAAAGAATGACGACCAGATCACACTTGATTTCGAAGGATTTGTTGATGACAAGGCTTTCGAAGGTGGTAAGGGAACAGATTATCCTCTTACAATCGGTTCAGGTTCATTCATTCCTGGCTTCGAAGATCAGCTCGTTGGCGCTGAAATCGGCAAGGAAGTAGAAGTTAACGTTACTTTCCCTGAAGAGTATCAGGAGAAGTCACTTGCAGGTAAGCCAGCTGTATTCAAGTGCACAGTAAAGGCAATCAAAGAGAAGCAGCTTCCTGAATTAAATGATGAGTTCGCATCAAACGTTTCTGAGTTCGAGACACTTGCTGAGTACAAAGAGAGTGTTAAGAAGAAACTTGAAGATAGAAAGAACGCTGAAGCTAAGGCTAAGAAGGAAGATGAGGCTGTTAAGGCTCTTATCGACGATTCAGAGATCGAGCTTCCTGAAGCTATGGTTGAGACTCAGCAGAGACAGATCGTTAACGAATTTGCTCAGAGAATGCAGTACCAGGGTCTCACAATGGAGCAGTATCTTCAGTACACAGGCACAACAGCTGAGAAGATGCTTGAGCAGGTTAGACCTCAGGCTGAGGAGAGAATCAAGAGCCGTCTTGTTCTTGAGGAAGTTGCTAAGGCTGAGAACATCGAAGTTTCTGATGACGATGTAAATGCTGAGCTTCAGAAGATGGCTGATCAGTACCAGATGGAAGTTGAGAAGGTTAAGGAGATCCTTGGCGAGAGCCAGATCAAGACTCTTCGTGAGGACCTTGCTGTTTCTAAGGCTGCAGAGTTCATCGTTGAGAACGCTAAAGAGTCTGCTGCAAGAAAGACAACAAAGAAAGCTGCTGAGAAGGCTGATGATGCTGAAGCTGCTACAGAAGAAAAGCCAAAGAGAACAAGAAAGACAACAAAGAAGGCTGATGATGCTGAAGCTGCTACAGAAGAGAAGCCAAAGAGAACAAGAAAGACAACAAAGAAGACAGAAGAATAATTCTTTGATTTCTTGTCTGGAATACAACGTTAAATATATTTAAACATAAGATTATCCTCCATAAGTAGACTTCAACATTACAAAAATCTGCTTATGGAGGTGATTTTGTATCTATGGTTTTATCTTTTGATGAGATCCTATCTGCACGAAAAGCAAGAAAAACGATCGATATTAAGGTAAAGTTGTAGTTACAAACTGTCGATATATTTATTGGCTTTATGCTACTTGCGTAAATCGAAAAAGCAGTAACTGTCTATGTTTTTTATTGTCAGTTATAGGTTTCGATTATTACGATTTTATAGTTATTTCATTGATTTACCCCCTGGGAAAGCGTAAACTTATATTGTAATGCTGTTTATTACAATGATTTATAACTATCCGACATTAAAAGATTGGAGGACAATTAAAAATGAGTTTAATTCCTTATGTCATTGAACAGACAAGCCGTGGAGAACGTTCATATGATATATATTCACGTTTGCTTGAAGATCGTATCATCTTCCTCGGTGAAGAAGTAAATGCTACATCTGCAAGCGTTATTGTAGCTCAGCTCTTATTCCTTGAGGCAGAGGATCCTTCTAAGGATATTCATCTTTATATCAATAGCCCTGGTGGTGAGATATCTTCCGGTATGGCTATTTACGATACAATGCAGTATATCAAGTGTGATGTATCTACTATCTGTATTGGTATGGCAGCAAGTATGGGTGCATTCCTTCTTGCAGGTGGTGCTAAGGGCAAGCGTCTTGCACTTCCTAACGCAGAGATCATGATCCATCAGCCGCTTGGTGGTTCACAGGGTCAGGCTACTGAGATCGAGATCGCAGCTAAGCACATCTTAAAGATCCGTGAGAAGATGAACACTATCATGGCTGAGAATACTGGCAGACCATTCGAAGAAGTTGCAGCAGCAACTGAGCGTGATAACTGGATGTCAGCTGAAGAAGCACTTAAGTTCGGACTTATTGATTCTGTTGTTACAGCAAGAACACAGTCTGGCGAAGAAAAAGATAAGAAAGATAGAAAATAATTCTAACTTATAAGGAGTAAGAATGGCAGGTAAAATTTCCGGAGAAATCAGATGCTCTTTTTGCAATAAGACACAGGATCAGGTTAAAAAGCTTATAGCTGGACCTGCTGGCGTATATATTTGTGATGAGTGCGTTGAGATATGCTCAGATATAATTGAAGAGGAGTTCGAAGAAGAACCTGAAGAGACAATTGATCATAACATCAATCTCTTAAAGCCTGTTGAGATCAAAGAATTCCTTGATGAGTATGTAATAGGTCAGGAAGATGCCAAGAAGGTACTTGCTGTATCCGTATACAACCACTATAAAAGGGTCACCAGCCCCAGAAATTCTGTCGATGATGTAGAACTTCAGAAGAGTAATATCTGCATGATCGGACCTACCGGCTCAGGTAAGACATACCTTGCACAGACGCTTGCAAAGATCATCAATGTTCCTTTTGCGATTGCTGATGCTACAACTCTTACAGAGGCAGGTTATGTCGGAGAAGATGTTGAGAATATTCTCCTCAAACTGATCCAGGCAGCTGATTATGATATTGAGCGTGCTCAGTATGGCATTATCTACATCGATGAGATAGACAAGATCAGTAAGAAGGGCGAGAACGTATCCATCACCAGAGACGTATCAGGTGAAGGTGTTCAGCAGGCACTTCTTAAGATCATAGAAGGTACGGTTGCAAGTGTTCCCCCTCAGGGCGGACGTAAGCATCCTCACCAGGAAGTGATTCAGATCGATACAAGCAACATCCTCTTTATTTGTGGTGGTGCTTTTGATGGCCTTGAGAAGATCATTGAAGCCAGAATTGATCATAAGTCAATCGGATTCAATGCTGAGATTCTTGATAAGTCAGAGCGTGAGATCGGTCAGGTGCTTGAACATGTAACACCTCAGGATCTTGTAAAGTTCGGTCTTATCCCTGAGTTCGTTGGTCGTGTTCCGATCACAGTAACTCTTGAAGGACTTACAGAAGAGTCTCTTGTACGTATTCTCAAAGAGCCTAGAAATGCTCTGGTTAAGCAGTATCAGAAGCTTTTCGGACTTGATGATGTACAGCTTACATTTGAAGATGATGCTATCATGAAGATCGCATCAATGGCTCATGAAAGAGCTACTGGTGCCCGTGGTCTTCGTTCCATCATGGAGAAGGCTATGATGGATGTTATGTACAAGATACCATCTGATGAAAATGTTGAAGAGTGCATTGTCACTAAGGCTGCAGTTGAAGGCGAAAGCCAGCCACTTCTTGTTTATAAAGACCAGAAGAGACTTAAGACTGCTAAATGATATAAACAGCTTTTGTAGCTTGGAGCACTACGCTGATGGCTACGCAGGTAACTGATTGTACAGGCAGGGGCTTTGCTCCTGCCTTTTTAAACCTGGCGGCTGTAAGCTGCCTGCAATGAGGAATATCATGGAATTTAAGATTAAAAATGCAGAACTGGAAATAGTCTGTGGTATTACAAGTAAACTTCCAAATAATACTCAGCCTGAATTTGCTTTTGCAGGTAAGAGTAATGTTGGTAAGTCATCCCTTATCAACGGACTTATGAACCGAAAGAATCTTGCACGTACCAGTTCAGAACCCGGAAAGACTCAGACTATTAATTTTTATCATGTTAACAGCGAGTTCTATCTTGTGGATCTTCCAGGATACGGATATGCCAAGAGAGCTAAGGGTGAAGTTGAAAAGTGGGGCAGGATGATAGAAAACTATCTTCATACATCCCGCGTTCTAAAAAATGTATTTCTTTTAATAGATATAAGACATGAGCCTTCAGCCAATGACATCCAGATGTATGAATGGATAGTTCATCAGGGATTTGAGCCTATCATCATAGCTACAAAAGCTGATAAGCTCAATAAATCACAGCTTCCAAAGGCAATTAAGCTCATACGTCAGACTCTTAATATGCCTGCAGATGAGCTTCTGATCCCTTATTCAGCTGTTACTAAGAAGGGAAGAGAAGAGATTTACGACATTATAAACGAAAGACTGTAGAAAAAATTTTTTTATCCGATATAATAATTATAAAAATGGATTATTTTTGATGCCTCTATTGTTTTTATGATTGTAATCGGAGAATCCTGATTTAGTCCAGGGAGAAAGGAAACATTTATGAGATGTATCAGAACCCCTATTAAATCGACAGTCTATAAGTATGAGCTGGGAAAGGGCTTTGAAGATGGCTTTGAACCCTATTCTGAGGTTGTTACAAAGGGCTGGTTTGTAACGGACAATCTGGTTAAAGTAACAAGGGATAATGGTCTTATCGTATGTCCTTATATCAATCACAGAAGAGGCCGTACATTTGTCTGCGAAGACGATTACGTAATTGTAGATGATGACGGAACCAAGCATCTGTGTGGACATGACAAGATATTTGAAAGATACGAGATTATAGAAGAATAAGCAGGCAGACCTGCATTAGAGATCGGAAACACGAAAGTGTTTCCGATTTTTTTATATTTATTTTATTGACTATAGATCTGTTGGTGTTATATTTGATATAGAACAAATAACACTTAAAGGTTCACTTTAGTTACTTTGGTATGAATAACAGAGCATAGGTCTAAAATGTGCTCAGAGGGAGTATTAATGAATATCCAGAAATTCACTCAAAAATCTCTTGAAGCAGTAAATAACTGCGATAATATCGCAAGTGAATATGGCAATCTTGAGATAGAGCAGGAACATCTTTTGTATTCTCTTCTTACAATCGAAGAAAGTCTTATAGCCAATCTCATAGAGAAGATGGGAATTGACTTACAGACCTTTATGGTAAGAGCTGAGAAGGCTTTACAAAAGCGTCCAAAAGTCCAGGGCGGAAAGCCGTATGTAGGTAACTATCTCAATAAGGTACTTATAAATGCTGAAAATGAAGCTAAATCCATGGGAGATTCCTATGTTTCAGTTGAGCATCTGTTTCTGGCTATGCTCAAAAATCCTAACAAGGAGATCAAAGATCTCTTCAAGGAATTTGGCATAACTAGAGAATCTTTTCTCAGAGCCTTATCAGAAGTAAGGGGTAACAGAACAGTAGATTCAGACAATCCGGAAGCTACCTACGATACTCTTGCAAAGTACGGCGAAGAGCTTGTTGGAAAGGCAAGGAACCAAAAGCTTGACCCTGTAATAGGCAGAGATTCTGAGATCAGAACTGTTATCCAGATACTGTCACGTAAGACTAAGAATAATCCGGTACTTATTGGTGAGCCTGGTGTTGGTAAGACAGCAGTAGTAGAAGCCCTGGCCCAGCGTATTGCTAATGGAGATGTTCCAACATCTCTAAAGGACAAGAAGATCTTTTCCCTTGATATGGGAGCACTTGTTGCAGGAGCTAAGTACAGAGGCGAATTCGAAGAAAGGCTTAAGGCTGTTCTTGAAGACGTTGCCAAGTCTGAAGGTGAGATTATCCTCTTTATTGACGAGCTTCATACAATAGTTGGAGCTGGAAAGACAGATGGTGCGCTTGATGCCGGCAATATGCTCAAGCCCATGCTTGCAAGAGGAGAGCTTCACTGCATAGGTGCAACAACACTTAATGAATATCGTCAGTATATTGAAAAGGATGCGGCCCTTGAAAGACGTTTCCAGCCTGTAATGGTTGATGAGCCGACTGTGGAAGATACAATTAGTATACTCAGAGGTATCAAGGAACGCTATGAGGTTTTCCATGGAGTTAAGATCATGGATAATGCCCTTGTAAGCGCCGCCATACTATCGAATAGGTATATATCAGACAGATTCCTTCCGGATAAGGCTATAGATCTTGTGGATGAAGCCTGCGCTCTTATTAAGACTGAAAATGATACAAAGCCTGTTGAGATAGACGAACTTACCCGTAAGCAAAATCAGCTTGAGATAGAAAAGACTGCTCTGGAAAAAGAGGATGATTCTCTTTCCAAAGAGCGTCTTGAAAATCTCAAAAAAGAACTGGCTGAGCTTAATGATAAGCTTTCAGTTCTTAACTCCAAATGGGAGAATGAAAAGCATCTGGCAGATCATCTTTCACAGCTTCGTGAGCAGATCGAAGGTGCTAAGTCTGAAATGGAACTTGCAAAGAGAAATGGTGATCTTGCAAAAGCTGCTGAGCTTCAGTATGGTAAGCTACCATCATTAGAAAAAGAGCTTGAAGCAGCAGAAGAAAAAGAGCAGGAAAAAGAAGACTCTATCATAAGTAGCAGAGTATCAGAAGATGAGATTGCCCGCATAGTATCCAAGTGGACTGGAATCCCTGTTTCAAAGCTTTCTGAAAGTGAGAGGAGTAAAACTCTTCATCTTGCTGATGAACTTCATAAGAGAGTGATAGGACAGGATGAAGCTGTAACCAAGGTTTCAGAAGCTATCATGAGATCAAAGGCCGGTATCAAGGATCCATCTAAGCCAATAGGTTCATTTCTTTTCCTTGGACCTACAGGTGTTGGTAAGACAGAGCTTGCCAAGTCGCTTGCAGCGTCACTTTTTGATGACGAGAACAACATCGTAAGAATAGATATGAGTGAGTATATGGAAAAATACTCAGTGTCCAGACTTATTGGAGCGCCTCCCGGATATGTAGGATACGAAGAAGGTGGTCAGCTCACAGAAGCTGTTCGCAGAAAGCCTTTCTCTGTAGTTCTTTTTGATGAAGTTGAAAAGGCTCATCCTGATGTATTTAACGTAATGCTCCAGATACTTGATGACGGCCGCGTTACAGACTCTCAGGGACGAACTGTAGACTTTAAGAATACTATTCTTATCATGACTTCAAACCTTGGCGCACAGAGCCTTTTAGAGGGGATCAGAGATGATGGAACGATAGAAGATGCTGCCCAGAGTGAAGTTATGAATGATCTTCGTATGCACTTCAGACCTGAGTTTCTTAACAGACTTGATGAAATCATCATGTTCAGACCTCTTACCAAGGACAATATAAATGGTATAGTCGATCTTATAGTAGATGATCTTAACAAGAGGCTTGAAGAAAGAGAGATAAGCATAAGGATTACTGATGCTGCCAAGAAGCTTATAGCAGATGAAGCTTATGATCCTAGCTACGGTGCAAGACCTCTTAAAAGATATATTCAAAAGCATGTTGAAACCATGTCTGCAAAGCTTATACTTGAAGATAGGGTAAGACCTAAGGACGTTATCACATTTGATGCTGAAGATGGCCATCTGACCGCAGAAGCTGGCAGACCATAATACGGAGGTGTAAATATGTCACTTGAAAATATCCCTAAAGATCCTGTAATGCTTATGTCCTTCATGAATATGAAGCTTAGAGACAAGTATTCATCACTTGATGCACTTGCTGATGATATGGATATAAGCGAGAGCGAGCTGGGTGAGCTTGTTGAAAAACTGAAAGCAGCAGGTTTTGAGTACAATAGCTCAAGAAATCAGTTTTTATAATGCGGAAAAAAAGAAGGAAGGATTTATTTCCTTCCTTCGAAAAATTCATCGATATTATGTACGAGTTCTGGTGGCGGCATTGACTTGAGAAGATATTTCTCAGGCTTAAGTGCGGCCACTTTTAGTACTGATGTTTTATCACTCTTAGCTGTCAGGAACATGACAGGAATATTTTTGGTCATAGGGTCATTACGAAGCATTGCAAAAACCTGAGGACCGGTAACAACAGGCATCATGTAGTCAAGAAGTATGAGATCCACATGATTGGTAGCAAGGAATGTAATAGCATTCATTCCGGAATTGGCAATGTAAACTTCGTATTTGATCGAAAGCCATTCTTTTATAGTTCTTAGCATTACGCCGTCATCATCCACTACAAGGATTTTCTTCCTGTCGGATTCTGAATCCAAAAGTGAATGCTCGACAAGGTCATTCATGGCACTTGCCAGCATTTTGACGTTAAGAGGACGCTCAAACTTTTTGGTTATCTTGGCTTCAGGAATTATTTCGAATGCGGAATTAAATTCATTAATATTTCCGATCAGAAACAGCTTGATGTGCTCTGTATCTATGAGTTCACGTAAAGTCTCCATAATGTCTGCAGGAACCGGATCTTCAAGATACATAACGTATAAAGGAGAGCGGCCGGAGGTAGCCTTAATAAGACTTATCTCGGGATTTACGCCTATTACTTCGTAACCCTCTGCTTCAAGCCCATTAACAACTGCTTTAACCATGAACTTTTTGGAATCGCCAATAAGAATTGCCTTCTTTTCCATGGAAGAGTTTCCTTTCAGATCGGGCACAATAGCTGATATATAAAAACAATAGTGTAGCTATAATTAATAATACCATATTTTGATACTATAATGACGCTATTTAGCTATTTTTGCAAAATATTAAGAATTCCGTCTCTGTTGACTGAAGTGAGCATTGAGCGTACTTTATCAAGGAGTTCTCTTGAAGATTCAGGAATGCTGTAGTTTTCATATAGCTCAGCCATTGCTGCGTCAGCGCTGTCAAAATCAAATGCTTCTACAAGTTCTCTTATGCCTGCCTTATATTCTTCAAGTTCGCTTTCTGTTATTTCAGGAAGTTCATTTGGTGTTTCTTTTTCTTCAAACATTATAGGAGCAAGCTTTTCTCTGTAACCATAGAACAGGGCCATAAGAAGAGGGGTCTTTGTTTCTATTTCCTTTACATTTTTCTCATCACCACATTTTTCCAGATATTCAGCATCCTTTGATAGCTTTAGAGCGCCTATAAGTCTGGATGAACTCTTTAATGAGTGAACCTGAATAGTATAGTTTTCATAGTCGCCATTTTTAGCGTATTCTTCAATGAGCTTACCTTTTTCTGTCATCGATGAGTAGAAATCTTTGATAACTTTTTGCAGTATCTCAGGACTTCCGCAGTTTTGCAGAGCAACATCGATGTCTATACCTGCAGAATCTCCAAGGCTCTTAAGATCCTTTTGTCTGTATTTTTTGCCATAGATGATGATACAATCTTCTTCATTGATCTCATTGGTCTTAACGGGATCTTTATGCAGGTTGCTGATATCTGCCGCATATTCCGGGGTTCCAAACATATGTACAGATTCTTTTGGCAGATAATCAATAAGCATCTTTTCAAGCTTTAAGCTGTCTACAGGTTTGGACAGATAATCTGAGAAGCCTGCTTCAAGATATTCTTCTCTTGCTCCGGCAATGGCATTTGCAGTAAGAGCGATGCATGGAGCATTGAAGGACAGGTTTTTAGGTCCCATGTTTTTAAGCCTGTGCAGGGTTTCAACTCCGTCCATTTCAGGCATTCTGTGATCGATGAAAATGATGTCGTAAGAATTGTGTTCTACCATTTCAAGACACTGCATACCGGAAGTAGCAGTATCAACAGTAAGCTGAGTATCTTTTAACAGACCTACAACAACTGTAAGGTTCATGGCTGTATCATCAACAACGAGTATCTTGGCATCAGGAGCATGGAAAGAAGTGTGATACTTCTTGTGGGAAGACATGCTCTTTCTGAAGGACTGGGATATGTCACCTACAGGCTCTCCTGATATAACTCTTTGCTTGATGGTAAAATAGAATTCACTGCCTTTTCCGTATTCACTCTTAACCTCCAAATGCGAATCCATCATCCTAAGGAGGTTTTGAACGATACTGATTCCAAGTCCGGTTCCTTCTACTGTACGGTTTCTGACTTCGTCAATTCGCTCAAATGGAGTATAAAGGCGGTCCAGATCCTCTTCTTTCATACCTATTCCGGTATCTTTGATCTTAACCTTCAGGTAGATATAGTCGCCGCCGGCTTCTTCATAATCCAGTGAAAAAGTTACACTACCCTTATTTGTATACTTGACCGCATTAGTAAGGATATTAAGGATACACTGCTTGATCCTTATATCATCACCGTAGAGAAGGTGCGGTATATTAGGGTCAACATTGATTACCAGGTCAAGATGCTTTTCCTGAGCCCTGATGGATATCATGTTATAAAGATCAACAATAAGCGAACCTATGTCGTACTCGACAGGAATGATCTCCATCTTTCCTGCTTCGATCTTTGAAAAATCAAGGATATCATTAACCAGTGATAGAAGAGTTCTTCCTGATGACTGAATGCTAAGAGCATAGAGAGTCAGGTTCTCATCGTTATCATATTCACGAAGGATCATCTCATCCATGCCCAGGATGACATTGATAGGAGTACGAAGCTCATGAGACATGTTTGACAAAAAAGAGTTCTTGGCAGCATTAGCCTGTGTTGCAACTCTAAGATCTTCCATGAGCTTTTGCTCTTTTCGCATGGATTCAACATAATTGACAAGGTAGTCTGTAGTCTTTTCGATACTGTGGTAGAGATCTTCAACCTCATTTCCCGTATCAATATTAAGGTCATGAATGGCTTTGACCTTATCTACAATGTCCACATCAAAAGAACTATGCAATACAGAATCTGAATCAGGGCTTATAACCTCATTGTCATAGGAATCATCAACGAAGTCTGATGTAGCCCTGGTAAGTCTTACAATAGGCGCAGCGATCCTTTTTTGTGAAAAATAATTAGTGAAAATGCCTGCAGGGATAGCAACGTTCATGATGAACATAATGAGTCTGATGTTGTAGGCAATACCATTTCTGTTATATACAAAAGTGTTATAAGTACTTGTCAAAAGAACTTTGGACAGATTAAAGGTCGCACCATCTTTGTATACTACAGTTTCGTTTTCTTCTGTAAGTGTATAAAGCCCGTTATCTACATTGAAATCAAGCACATCAAGAATACCTACAGTCTGATCTTTTTTGTTAGATGGAACAATAACATCTGAGGAGATAGACGGGATCAGGAAGGCTGATGCAAAAGCGGCACCTATACTGAAAATAATGCAGTCCAGGGCTATAAGTGTAGTGAGGCGGTTACTAAGTACTGATTTTTGGATAGTCTGATAATCTTTATTGGTATAGTAGACACCATAAGGAACCTTGGATTTTAAATTGTCCGGAAGATATTTGAATACCTGGTGGAGGAAAGCAAAGGAAAGAAGAGCTTCGGGCAATGCCCCGATCAAGTAAAGCATATAAGTTTCTGACATTGGACGAAGAATTTCTATATTTCTTATCCTGCATACTAAAAACCACCATAAAGGCCCCAGGTTGAATGCTGTAATTAGTGCACCGACCAGGACAAAACGTCTTTTCAAGAACCACCTGTGGGATGACATGTAGCCAATAGCAAAGACGGTTGCTGTAAAGATGAACATCATGTAAAGGTATCTTGTGTCTGAAATAGATTTATAGATGAAAATTGTATAGACAAGAAGTATTCCCCAGAAATACCCATGGAAACCTGTCAGGAGTATGAGAGGGATATCTTTGAAAGTGAACTCAAATGAGACCCTACCCATTTGAACAGGAATTCCTGAGTCGACAAAACAGATGGAAATGATCGTAGCACAAATATAGCAAAGAAAACTGAAAAATACCTTCAGGATCTTTTGCTTGGTGATCTTACCTGTTATGTCAAAAATCAGCAATCTTCTGTTCGACATATACGCTCCAAGAAAAATATTAAGGAATCAGATAATTTATCGGCTTTTTTTGTCATAAAAAATAGACTTGTGGGTAAAAAACCAAAAAGCGGCAAATTTTGCCCGGGTGTGGTATAATCGCTAAGTGAGACTTAAAGTCTTGTGTGATATATGGTCTTATTTAAGACCATATATCACTAAATGATTTTGTATATCGAGAAAGGATGTTCATAAAAATGGGCAGATATTTTGGTACAGATGGTTTCAGAGGAGAAGCTAATGTAGGACTTACAGCAGATCACGCTTATACTGTAGGTCGTTTTCTTGGATGGTATTATGGCGAACTTAAGCGCCAGAAGGGAGATACATCAGCTCCAAGAGTAGTTATCGGTAAGGATACAAGACGTTCAAGCTACATGTTTGAGTATAGCCTTGTTGGAGGCCTTGTTGCTTCAGGTGCAGACGCATACCTTCTCCATGTAACAACTACTCCTTCAGTAGCCTATGTAACTAGAGTTGATGAGTTTGACTGCGGCGTAATGATCACAGCCAGCCACAATCCATTTTATGATAATGGTATAAAGCTTTTAAACGGCAATGGCGAGAAGATGGACGAGAAGACCATCGGACTTGTAGAAGATTATATCGATGGTAATCTTAACGTATTTGGTAAAAAGTGGGATTCAATTCCTTTTGCCACAAAGGATTCCATTGGATGCACAGTTGACTATGTATCCGGAAGAAATCGTTATGTAGGATATCTTATCTCACTTGGCCTTTATTCCTTCAAAGGTATGAAGGTAGGTCTTGACTGCGCTAATGGTGCATCATGGAACGTAGCAAAGAGCGTATTTGATGCTCTTGGTGCTACAACTTATGTTATCAACGATGAGCCTAATGGAACTAACATCAACAACAATGCTGGTTCTACACATATTGAAGGACTTCAGAAATTTGTTGTGGAAAAAGGCCTTGATGTTGGATTTGCATATGACGGCGATGCTGACAGATGTCTGTGCGTAGACGAAAAGGGTAATGTTGTAAACGGAGATCATATCCTCTATGTTTACGGTAAATACATGAAGGATAAGGGCGAACTTGTTAACAACACTGTTGTTACAACTGTTATGTCTAACTTCGGTCTTTACAAGGCATTTGATGAAGCTGGTATCGACTATGCAAAGACTGCAGTAGGCGATAAGTATGTATACGAGTACATGACTGAGAATAACTGTGTAATTGGCGGTGAGCAGTCTGGTCACATCATCTTCAGTAAGTATGCTACAACAGGTGATGGTATCATGACATCAATCAAGATGATGGAAGTTATGCTTGCAAGAAAGAAGAAGATGTCAGAGCTTTGCTCTCCTCTTACTATCTATCCTCAGGTACTTGAAAATATTCGTGTAACAGATAAGACGGCAGCTCAGAACGATCCTGATGTTGTAGCTAAGGTTAACGCAGTTGCTGATGAACTTGGCGATAAGGGAAGAATCCTTGTTCGTGAGTCAGGTACAGAGCCTGTTGTCAGAGTTATGGTTGAAGCAGAAGATAAAGAGACTTGCAGAAATCTTGTAGAATCTGTAATTCGCGTTATTAAGGAAAAAGGCTACGCTGCAAAATAAAACAATGGGCTAATGTTAGTCCTTTTGTAGCCTGAACATGAGGTTGATTATGGATTTATTTGAGTATGCGAGACAGAAAGCCTCAGCTTCAGAGTCCCCTCTTGCTGCGCGCATGCGCCCAACGACTTTGGAAGAAGTTGTTGGACAGCAGCATATTATAGGGCAGGATAAGCTTTTGTATCGTGCTATCAAGGCGGACAAGATCAGGTCTATTATCCTGTATGGACCGCCTGGTACCGGCAAGACCACACTTGCCAAGGTTATAGCAAATACTACTAAGGCAGAGTTCATGCAGATCAATGCCACCATAGCCGGCAAGAAGGATATGGAAGATGTGGTTGCCAAGGCCAAAGAAAACTTTGGCATGTATCAGAAAAAGACAATTCTTTTTATAGACGAGATACACCGCTTTAATAAGGGACAGCAGGATTATCTTCTTCCATTCGTAGAAGATGGCACTGTGATCCTTATTGGAGCAACTACTGAAAATCCTTATTTTGAGGTTAATGGAGCTTTATTATCAAGGTCAGTTATATTTGAACTTAAGCCTTTGTCCAAAGAGGACGTGGCAGTATTAATTAACCGTGCTGTATATGATAAAGAAAAGGGCATGGGCTCTTTTGACGCAGTGATAGATGAGGATGCTCTTGAATTTTTGGCAGATATGGCTGATGGTGATGCAAGACATGCTCTTAATGCAGTTGAGCTTGGTATCATGACAACTGATAGAAGCGAAGATGGTAAGATCCGTATCACTTTAGACGTTGCCAGAGAATGTATCCAGAAGAAGGTCGCACGTTATGATAAGGACGGTGACAATCACTATGATACGATATCTGCTTTTATCAAGAGTGTAAGAGGGTCAGATCCTGATGCAGCTGTTTACTATCTTGCAAGGATGATAAGTGCAGGAGAAGATCCCAAGTTTATAGCAAGACGTATGATGGTACTTGCGTCTGAGGATATAGGTAATGCTGATCCCCAGGCCCTGCAGGTGGCAGTAGCAGCAAGCCTTGCAGTAGAAAGACTTGGAATGCCTGAAGGAAGGATCACACTTGCTCAGGCAGCAAGCTATCTTGCAACTGCACCTAAAAGCAATGCTGCTATAATTGCCATAGATGATGCGATGAAGGAAGTTGAGGGAAGTGGTAATCTTAAGATTCCGACTCACCTTCAGGATGCTCATTATAAGTCAGCATCAAAGCTGGGGCATGGAGTTGGATATCAGTATGCTCACAACTATCCTAACCATTATGTTAAGCAGCAGTACCTTCCATATGAGCTTAATGGTAAGGAGTTCTATTCACCAACAGGTAATGGATACGAGCTCAAGATAAGAGACCATATGAGGGCTTTAAAGGCAGCAGAAGAAAAGCGCCTTAAGGAAGATAATAGTAAAGAAGATTAATATAATCATTTCGGGAGAAGAAATACTTGGCATCGCAGTATTTAACATTATATAAAATAATAGTTCTGTATATGCTTAAAAGGTCAGATGTAGAACTTTCCAAGTCTCAGCTTTATGACTTCATACTTGGAAATGAATACACTACCTTTATGACCCTTCAGGAGGCTTTTGGAGAACTTAGTGAACAAAAGCTAATAAAAGAGCGCAAGGAACGCAACAGGACCTTCTTGGAACTCACAGAAGCTGGAGAAGAGGCTCTTCACTTCTTTATAGGACAGATGAATCCTGAGATCCGTCTCCAGATAGATGCTTATCTTAAGGAAAATAAGATAAAGCTACGTAATGAGTCATCACTCCTTGCTGATTATAACAAGCGTTCAGATGGTCAGTATGTGGCAAGGCTTATTGCTAAAGAGATGGGAGAGGACCTGATAAACATCCAGATAACAGTCCCAACTGAAAGCATGGCAGATCAGGTATGTGCCAGATGGCAGGACAAGAGCTCTGATGTTTATGCCTATATCATGGACCAGCTCCTTAATGATTCTGAGTCTAAAAACTGATTCGGAAAAACGCCTGGATACTTATCCAAATACTTTGTAAATTAGGTTTGACAAGGGATTTGGTAGCTAGTATAATAACATTCGTGGCTTGCGAAAGATAAGGATTTATCCGCTTTTGCAGATATGCCAGGCTGTTGTAGCACAGTCGGTAGTGCGTCGCATTGGTAGTGCGGAGGTCACGGGT
>CAMVNV010000087.1 GCA_947168935.1 uncultured Butyrivibrio sp.
CCGAAGATGCCTTTAAGAACTAATACAAGTGCAATTACAGCAACAACTGCGCCTGCAATAATTCCCACCTTCTTAACATCGAACTTCTTGCCTGAACCACCTGCAGCTCCATTAGCTCTTGCCCCAGCGTTCTGAGATGCCTGATTCATCTGAGGTGCCTTGGACTTAGCTGCAAGCTGTTTTCCACATTTTGGGCATACTGCTGCTCCGTCCGGAACCTGTGCCCCACAATTTCCACAAAACATTTTTTCTTCCCTCCATTGAGTAATTAAAATATTAAAGTCATTGTAAACTTTATCATAATCTCTTAATAATAGCAAATTCCAAGCGGTTTAATCCTGCTTATTGTTTGCTGATCTCATCATTAACATACCAATTGATATTATTAGTTTCATTAATTATTATATTTTTGGTAAACTCTGGTTTTATGACAACGCCATCAAGCTCTTCCTTTGGAAACCACTTTATTACTATATCTACTTGTTTTAAAACTGATATCAACTTTTTCCATTTCTGCCTCCTTCTTTTGCTATGCAAAGCTGATTTTTCCAAATAAAAAAGCGTTACCGAAAACCTATCTAAAATTTTCGGTAACGCCTATTATAGCTTGATCAAATGCAAGATTCAATTATTACTTTTTGTATTCCTCATCGGAAATCTCGAACTTATCTTTCTTAGCGTTATACTCGAATCTGCTTACATAATGATCTTCATAGAAATCTGACTCTGTAAATTCTTCTCCTGAGAACATTACATAGACTTCATCCTTAACAACATATACATAATAAGTAAATGTTTCCTTATCTCCGTCATCATCAAATGTAGCAGTACCATTCTTAAATGTAAATGATAAGTCATCATCTTCCTTATTTACATATTTGCCGCTTGGTCCTTCTTTGTAGTTTTCTGCATAATACAGCTTATCTTTTGTTTTCTTATTCTTTAACAAATTGTTTTTCTTGTCATACTCAAAGATGAACTCATCTTCGTCGATATCCATTTCATCTAAAAGCATTTCTATAAGAGCGTCAAGATCATCATCCTTATATGCTTCATATAAAGCTTCCATTTCATCGCTATAGTCAGCATATTCTTCAAGAGTATCTTCAAGATCATCTTCATCAATGCCAAGACTATCAGCCATTACTTCCCAGAAATTGTCAGAAAGTTCCATGGACTCAGGATCAACTATGATCTGATCTTTCTTGGTTGTATACTTGAATGACATTTCCATTCCGCTCTCAGTATAGATCATGCGACCCTTTTCAAATTTAACAATAGTTGATCCATCTGTATAAGCGCCTTTAAGGCCTGATCCACCGAAAAGCTTAGTTACAAGGAAAATGAGAACTGCTACAACTGCAACGCAAGCTACAATGATTCCAATAAGCTTGCCGTTAACCTTAGATGGTGCTTTTCCGGCAGGAGCTCCCTGAGCCTGAAAACCTCCCTGAGGATTTTGAAACTGAGAATTCTGATACTGAGCGCTCTGATTCATCCCAGGAGCCTGAGACTTTGGTGCCATCGCTGCGCCACAATTTGGACAAACTGCTGATCCATCCGGAACCTGTGCTCCACAATTACCACAAAACATTTTGTACCCTCCATATGTAATTTTTATTCAGTTTACAACACCAGTTACATGCTCCTATTCAGACAGGTGCACTCTATAATTATAGCATATATAACCACAGAAATATATATCTTTAAACGCATTATTGTTAACATGAATATTATCCCGCAATTTCTTCTGCTACTACTTTTTTCACAAAACAAACTACGGGATATGCTGGAATATATTTGGGTATAATATTATATTTCGTCGCTACCTTTAAGTTCTTTAATCTTGCCAAGGATCATCTTTTCATTGAAGCTGAAGAACAGAACTGCGCCAACAAAACATGTAATAAGAGCTACAATAGCTGTTGTTCTGTAGCACTGCTTAACCTCTGAAAGAGTTGCAAGGCCTGATGAAAGGTTTTCTTCTGTATCAATCGCTGTGATAGTTGTAAATACAACCATTGCAAGGGCCTGTCCCATCTTGAAAGCAAAGGTTCTTGCTGCAAAGAACATTCCGGATCTGTCTTCTCCTGTCTCAAGTCTTGTGCACTCTGCAACGTCTGCAACGCAGGCCTGAGGAAGGATTCCCAGGATAGCCATAGGAACTGCAGCTGTAACAGCAACGATGAATCCCCACTGTACACCAACACCGCATATAGAAGTAATAAGGAATACGATGCAGTATGTAAAGAAGCCTGTAATGATAAGGCTCTTCTTACCAATCTTCTTGGCAAGAATATTGACAAGAGGATAAAGACATACACTGATGGCTGTCATTGTAGCTGTTAATGCAAATGTCATTGTATCAGGAATCTCCATGAGTTTGGTCTCATAGAAAGGAAGTCCTGTCTGGAACAGAGTAAGTGCAAAGAAATAAATCACATCACTGTAAACAAAGCGTCTGAACTGACCGTTTGAGAATGTATTGATAAGTGATCTGAAAGGCTTTGTCTCACTAGGTTTGGAATCGATATAATCTCTCTCTTTAATGTAGAAAGCAGGGAACAGCATAGCGATGCAGGCGATGGTTGACATGATAGCTACAGCTACTCTGATGGAACCCTTCTGACCAAATGATCCCTCAAGCGCTCCTGCCACATTTGGAAGAAGGAATGAAATACTCTGACCAACGATAAATGTGAATGAAATGTATGTTGAAACATTAATCCTGTGCTGCTGTGTGTCACCAAGCTCTGCGATAAGCGCATTGTAAGGTGTACAGAACATTGTCATGAACAGATAGAATACCATCAGAAGAACAAAAAGTGCAGTGTCGTTAAGCGCAATATTTGAAGTCTGAGGTACTGTAAAAAGAGCTATAGTAATAACTGCAAAAGGAATAGCCATAGCACGCATGAAAGGAATTCTTCTGCCGCCCTTATAACCTGCTCTGTCTGACCATCCTGCAATAAGAGGATCAGTAATAGCATCAAAGATACGTCCTGCAGCAAGCACAAGACCAAAAAGTGTCAGCTTTAAAAGAATAGGGCTCTGTGTAATACCAGATGCAAAAAGTCCTGTGTTAGGACTGTCCGCACTTGGTGTTCCCGTATAGTAGTAAACCATCCAGTTTCCAACAATACCTGACAGAAGGCTCCATCCAAACTGGCCCACTGCAAATATCCATAATAGTTTGTTAGTAATAGGTTTTAACTCTTTCATTTATTATTCCTCCGCTTTTAGCCCCATGGCTATTTTTACTACATTCATCGCACCGTCATAAAGTCCGGCTTTTTTGTTGTTCATAATGTTCACGCACATATCTTCAAGGAAGTGTTCATCCCAGAGGAACATGTTAAGCATCTGTATTGTGTGACCCATGTCTCTGCATTCAAGAGTTCCGTCTCCAACCTCAGCCGAGTGGATCGCACCCCACATCTCATGCTTACCTACTCTTCTGATAAAGAGCTTAGGTACAGGATAAAATGCAAGCTCTGAAGGCTTAGTAACAAGTACGTCGCAACTTCTCATAAGAAGGTTAGTTGCATAAACTGCTTCAAAAATATTCTCATGGAAGAATCCGTGGATACCTGTTATATCATTTGCTGGATCAAGAGCCTTTTGAGCAAAGCTCTCTGTCTCTGACCAGTTATTCATGTGTTCAAAGGAAAGCTCTCTCATGCCAGGGATCTCTTTTGCGAGCTCATCCCAAACGTTTCTGTAATCTCCAACGTTGACATAGATCGCAGCCTTGCCCTTATTAACAAGCGGAAGGAGGTGTTTGATGATACCGGCGAAGATCTCCTTCTGGGCACCTGCTCCTCCGATCGTAAGAAGGAATCTGATGGGCTTTCCGTTTTTCTTTCTATCAATTCTGGCTTTACAATCAGCCTCGATATTCTCAACTAGCTCATAATCGATATAGTGGCCTGTATATTTAAGAGAATCAGCCGGCATCGGGTTGCAGACCTTCTTGCCGTTCATTCCGTTAAGGATCCTGTAGCCCTGATAAGAGTTATAGGTCTGGATCGTATGAACGCTGCCTTCTGAAAGGTGAAGCGCCATAGGCCAGTTATCCGGGATCGCATTGACTACGTACTTCATTCCCGCATGTATAGCTGCCTGAGCAGGCCATACGTGAGTTCCGATAACAGGTATATCTTTTGGAATATTTCTATATACAGGAGCCATAAGCTCAGCGTTCTTCTGGTCTGTACAGTTGTATGAAAGTCTTCTGAACAGCTCATAGTTTACAGGCTCCCATACAAGCTTATTGAAGATAGGGTTCTTGGACAGTCTGGACCCAAGTGAATAGAGCTCGTTCTGGCCGCTTATAAGCTTTGTACATGTTGTTGTGGGAAAAGAGTTAAGGTCAAGCCAGTAAGGCTTATATCCAAGAGCTTTGGCTGCTGATGCCATAGCCATTGAGATACGGTAGTGACCAAATCCCATTCTGATGTTACCTACAACGATTCCCTTTTCTGTGTCAAAAGAAGTATCGCCTTTACCCTCAGCAACTCTAATATCTGATACTCCAAGTGATGGTCCAATGTAGGGATTTTCTACGATCTTAACGTCATATAAAACTCCTGAATCATCACCGTATTTCTTGATATTCTTTAATTTTGTTTTAACAGCACTTTTGTAAGTCCTTGGAGGCATCTCGTTACCAAAGATAACCTTTGCTTTGTCTGCCATATGGCACCTTCCTTTTAATATTTTCTTTTTATTACGTTTTTACTTTTATTACGTTTTAACTTTTATTGCGTTTAACTATCTTTACGCTTTTCTTATTCAGCTTTGCCCAAAGCAGATACGTCAAAATCGATTTCCTTTCCATCAAACGCTGTTTTGATCTTAAGTTGCGCCTTGCCGCTTTCACCTGTTGTTCTTACGTAGCAGCCGCCCATTCCGCCCTGAAGGGACACAAGTGACGGGCCGTAAATCTCAATAGGTCCTGAAACTGAGAATGATACTGGCTCGTTAGCAAAAGGAGCTACATTACCATTTTGATCAACCGCTCTTATTCTTACAGCTGCTACGTCATAAGTCTCATTCTCGACAAGCTGCGTATGATCAACTCTTATATCAAGTGAAAGCTTTACAGAAGGCGATTTTATAACTGTTTTTACTACCTTGCCGTCTTTGATGGCTTCAAACTTGAATACTGTGGATTTGCCGCCCCAGTCGCCTATATACTTATTATATAGTCTTGTTGCATCTTCGAAGGACATATGCTTGATAGTGAGAAGCTTACCGGCTTTGACCATTCCTTTGAAGCCGATACCGCCCATTCCAAATCTTGCAGCCCTGTTCATAAGATACTTGATATCATCGCACTGGCCATTGCTAAAGATACCTTTTTCCATATCTCTTATCTGATCACCGATGTAATCGTCGATAAGAAGTGGTCCATGAAGGATATTTTTGAAAGGCGAGTCGTTCTTTTTATACTCATGGATGAAAATATCATTTTTGTAAAACTTAACACTATCAGCATTGGTGATCATCCATACATCACCTCTGATGCATTCGTCATGCTCACCTATATCCATTGAGGATGATACTTCAAGAACAGGATGTTCATCTCTCTGGCTTTCATAAACAGCTGCTGCCAGCTTTGGATTTCTGAACATATCCATGACGCCGTGATAGCAGATCCTATCGCCTGAACCGAAGTCTTTATGAGTGTTGTAATCGAACATACACCAGCCAAAAGAGCCTGCGATATCATTGTAAGAAGCTACGCGGTCTATTACCCTTGCATGTCTAATTGCATGCTCAGAACGTCTGTCTTCTGTGTCAAAGCTCTTACAAGGGAACATGTGGCCGTTATATTCAGTTACAAGGTACGCATGCTTTTCATCATTTGTGATCTTCTTACGAGGAGCACATCCCGGAGTCTTACCATTATGCGAAAAGTCGTTATAGGTATATACATCTTCAAGCAGATGACTATGATCTTTAGCTCTTACACCGCCTGTCTGCCTGCTGTCATCAAGGCTGTGAGCGATCTCATTAGTTCTTGTATAAAACTCGTCATCATCAGATGATTCATTGATCCTGACACCCCAGAGCATAATGCTTGCATGGTTTCTATACTGGGTGATCATCTCTTCTACGTTGACACAGGCCTGATCCTTCCACTCGCTGTCTCCAATATGCTGCCAGCCCGGGAACTCCATAAATACTAAAAGTCCAAGCTCGTCACATCTTCCTATAAAATCATGTGACTGAGGATAGTGAGAAGTCCTTACTGCGTTAAGCGAAAGCTCATTTCTAAGGATATCTGCATCCATGATCTGCATAGACCTTGGCATAGCGTATCCTGCGTATGGATAGCTCTGATGTCTGTTTAAACCTCTAATCCTGAACTTCCTGCCATTTAAATAAAAGCCGTCGTGTCTGAAAAGTGTCTTTCTAAAGCCGAATCTAACTTTGATCTCATCTATAACATCAGTTCCATTAAGGAGCTGTGCCTTAAGAACGTACATTGCAGGATATGTTGCATCCCACAAAGATACAGGAAGTGTACGGTGTTTGATGCCCTTAACCTTCCCATCCATCTTTGCAGTTCCAAGCTCTGTCTCTTTGAAATATGAATCAGATGATACACTGTTATTGCTTTCATCAAATGCGCATCGCTGCTTCTCCGGAACCTTTTCATCTGCGCAAAGCACAGAATCCGCAAATCTTATAAGGCTAAGCTTTACAGACAGGTCTTTGTCCTCATGATCCAGAGTTATATCTGCCTTAACTTCAGCTACTGTCTTGTTTCCAGCAGGATTACCCTCGTCAAATTTATATCCCTTCGGGATAAGTCCTCTTACGAATATATCTTTAATATAGTTCTCTGGTCTTATCTCAAGTGAAACCGGTCTGTAAATACCTGTATAGGTCATGTAATCAACTACATGTCCAAAAGGCGGAACATTGTCTTCTTCTGTTCCTGACACCTTCAGGGAAAGAACGTTGTCTGCGTCATATCGTACATATTCCGTAATATCTGCATAGAAGGCTGTATATCCGCTTCCATGGCTACACACAAGCTCTCCGTTGATATAAACCTGCGCCACATGTGCAACACCGTCAAAATGAAGGATGACCTTTGAACCCTTCCAGGCAGGATCAGCCTTGAATACCTTACGATAGCCGCAGACCTTCTGATATACCGACTCATCAAAATAATGAAAATCCGTGACCTCTAAAGTATGAGGAACACGTACTGTTTCCATGTCCTTCTCATCAAAAAGGTCTGCGTGAATATCTTCACTGTAATCTTTAGTAAACTTCCAATTATCGTTAAATGGAATATGCCGTCTCAAGTAGCACCTCTTTCATCTTCCCTATTTTTTCTTTTCACTCGCGACATGAGGTTAAATATGACTGTAATCCGAAAAAGGAAACGTTTTAGAATTAATTCGTTTCTTAATTTTATTGTACTAAGATGCTGATAAATTAACAAGAAACGAAAATGACAAATTTCGTTTCCGTCAATTGTGCAATTTTCCGTTCATCGTATTTCTTTCGCAATCTCGCTCTATCACAGCATGCAGTAATACCACGAAAAAAAGACTGAAGATAACTCTCCAGTCTTTTGTCAAAATACATATTACAATTCGAAAGAACCAACTTCCTTGCCGTTAGCAACATAGTAAACTCTGTTCTCTTCCGGCTTTACATAAAGATCGATTGTCTTAAGGTCAGCTGCTGCCTTACCAAGGGTCTTAACCCAATAGTTCTTGGCATTCTTAACGATATCATCGTAAGAAACGTTCTTGTCAGCGTACTGAAGTTCAATCTTGGTCTTTACTGTAGTTGCTGCTGCTTTCTTTGCAGCAGGCTTCTTAGCAGCTGTCTTCTTTGCTGCGGGTTTTGCTGCAGTTTTCTTAACCTGAGCCATGACTTTTCCTCCTCATAGGTAGCCTATCGAAAGTAAACCAGGCCTTACTCTGAACTACATTTTTCTTTGAATATGTTTACAAAGAAAAATGTACGCTTTTTTGTTAATCTTGTCAAGCCGCTTTATGACTTATTCTTGAAACCCACATTTTCGTAGATGCGCTAGTGTCTTACCTCAGAATAACCGAATCCGTTACAGATCGCTGTAATTCTGGTTCCATCCTGACACATCTTGCAATTGTCATGGCTATAAGAAATGTAATCCGGAATATCTGCCTTTGTGAAAAGAGCATTTATCTCATATCCGGCTACGCTTGTACCAGCTGAGAAAATAGTCGATACGCCGCTAACATGGCCGCCGTAGTACTTAATTCCTTCGATTGCTCTTGATACAGTCTTACCTGTTGTCATAGACGCAAGAAGGAGCAGTACATGCTTTTCATTGACCATCATAAGCATGTTATCACGGAAAATAAGCTGGCCAGCCTGATCATACTCAGGAGTAGCAACATAGATTGTTTTATGGCGGTTCATGGATAAGATGCCGGCTTTGGAGAGTTCATCGGCAAGATATGCACCAATAACCTCAGTTCCGTCCATACAGATAATGGTATCAATTACTGTGGTTGCCATATAGCTTTGGCTCATAGCCATAGCTATAGCGCGAGCTTCAGACTGTCTGGTCTTCATAGTTGTCATATCCATATAATAATTGATATGGGAATTGGGGGTTACGAAATGACCTGGGATAACTTTAAGTGCAATGTCCGGATACTTCTTGGAATAAATCTTTGTATACTCTAACATCAGCCTCTCCGTTCCGGGAGCGTAGATACTCCCTTTGCCTTGTTAATGGTACGTATATTAATGTGAACTATGCGAACTTAAAAATTTTCTCACATCAATATTTTATCACAATATCGTTTGTTTTGGGGAAGTATATTTTTTGAAATATCCAGAAATAATATATCTATAGAAAAGGGTTTTATGAAACAGGAATCGTCTTTTTACATAAAAAAGGACTTCGGTTTAACCAAAGTCCAGAAGGTTTGTTGCTATTGTAAAGTATGCAAGAAGTGATATTGCATCTACTATAGTTGTGATCATAGGGCTGGCCATTACTGCAGGGTCGAGACCTATCTTCTCTGATATCATAGGAAGCATGCAGCCTACACACTTAGCAATGATAACTACTAAAAAGAGTGTTGAACATACGATGAGTGCGATCTCAATCTTTATTCTGTCGAACAGAAGGAGCTTAACGAAATTGGTAACAGCAAGCGTCAAACCGCACAAAGCTGCAACTCTTATCTCTTTCCACAAGGTTTTGAAAAGGTCCTTGAATTCGATCTCATCAAGTGAAAGTCCACGAATAATAGATACGCTTGCCTGGGATCCTGCATTACCGCCTGTATCCATGAGCATTGGAATATATGCAGTAAGTATTACGTATTTAGCCAGGGCATTTTCAAAGCTTGTGATGATAGCTCCTGTAAATGTGGCACTTATCATGAGAAGGAGAAGCCAGGGCATTCTCTTTTTATAAGTAGCAAAGATACCTGTCTTAAGGTAAGGCTTATCGGATGGCACGATAGCTGCCATCTTTTCGATATCCTCTGTAGCCTCCTGCTCCAGGATATCCACAACGTCATCGACAGTGATAATGCCGACCATACGGTTTTCATTATCTACAACAGGCATTGCTGTAAAGTCGTACTTCTGGATCTTACGCGCAGCCTCTTCCTGGTCATCCATAGTTCCTATGGAGATGACATTGTCATTCATTATGTCACCGATGATCGAATCTTCGCTTAAGATGAGAAGATATCTAAGGTCAACGGTTCCAACCAGAACACGTCTTGCATCCAGAACATAGCAAATATTAACAGTCTCTGAATCAAGACCTATTCTGCGGATTCGTTCTATAGCCTGTCCAATTGTCATATCCTTCTTGAGATCTACATACTCCACCGTCATGATAGAGCCTGCAGAACGCTCCGGATATTGAAGCAGCTGATTAATATCCTTACGCGTCTCAGGGTTGGCATGCGCAAGAATTCTCTTAACTACGTTAGCTGGCATCTCCTCCAGGAAATCCGCAGCATCATCAGCGTACAGGTTGTTTACAATGTTTGAGGTTTCTCTGTCTGACAGGAAACTGATAATATACTGTTGATCGTCAGACTCAAGATTAGCAAATACTTCGGCAGCCATATCCTTGGGCAAAAGACGGAAAAGCTTGAGGGAATCCTCATCCTTCATCTCACCCATTACAAGAGCTACATCGACTTCCTGCATGTCAGCGATGAGCTCACGGAGTTTGGTGTACTGCCTGCTCTCTAGGAGATCACGGACAATCTCCTGATAGTTCTTTTCTTCCATGGCTATTCTCCTTAGGTTTTAATGCTGTGCACAATCGGGGCGCAGGGTTGTCGTTACTGGACTTATTATGACTTTCCTTCATCAAAACCACCTCCTTCACCATGGATTTAATCCCGGATCAAAGAATACTAACTGATCCAAGAAACTAGAATGGCCGAAATTGTGTTTCGGCTAATCAATAATAGCACAATTCCGGCCAAATGTATTCATGTTTTTTTTGAATTCTTCAAATATTTTTTACTTGATATTATCCCTGTATTTATCTTCGAATTCTGCTACAGGAAGAGGCTTCGAATAATAATATCCCTGGAAAATATCGCAGCCAAGTTCCAAAAGGAATTTAACCTGATTCTCGTACTCTACTCCTTCAGTGATAACCTGCATATTAAGCTCGTGAGCAAGGCTGATGACAGATTCAAGGATCTTCTTACTTCTTTGCTCATTTTCAGTCTCATGAAGGAATTCCATGTCGATCTTAAGGATATCAGCAGGCATGTCTTTGAGAAGGCTAAGTGATGAATAGCCGCTTCCAAAGTCGTCTATCTCAAAATCAAAACCAAACTTATGAAGCTTGCCTATCAAAGTAAGCTGCCTTGTGGGTTCTATCATAAGGGCTGTCTCTGTAATTTCAAGCTTGAGCTTTGAAGGTGATATGTCATACTTGTTGACCAGTCCTGTGAATTCCTTGAATATATCTATATAATAGAAGTCTTTAGGTGATATATTTACTGATATATTCAGATGTTCAAATGGTGTACCCTTCCAGGCCGCAAGCTGTCTTGCCGCAAGATCCCATACATGAATATCAAGCTTATACAGGCATCCTGTCTTTTCCAGGATCTCTATAAAGGCACCGGGTGCAAGTATTCCGCGTTTTGGATCATTCCACCTTACTAGAGCCTCTGCGCCTATTACTTCGCCTGTTGATTTAACCTGCGGCTGCAGGAATATCACGAACTGCTCATTTTCAATGGCATGCTCTAACTGATTAGCTACCTGCCTGTCACGAAGGATATCAGACATCATCTTGTCATCGTAGGTGACGATCATGTTGCCTGGCTCTTCACGTATGGTACTTATGGCCATATTGGCCCTGTCACACATTAGTGATATTTCCATTTCCGGATTGGTAATTTTATAGATTCCGCAATGGATGGTCATTATGTAGTAAGAGCTTGCTATGAGCTTGGATACTTCTTCAAGCTGTTTCATGAGATTAGCTTTATTAAATCTCTCTTGTGTAGTAAGAACAGCAAACTGATCAGCAACTATTCGGGCTGTACAGTCTCTGTTGCTGCTTCCGGAATCTATCATTGATGCTATCTTCTGGATTATGTCATTACCCTTATCAAATCCAAACAGATCATTTATTATCTTGAAATCTCTGACATTAGTGCAAACGATGATATAGTCATTCCTTGGCTCTTTTTGCAGGATCTCTTTTACCCTTTCATAGAAGCCTTCTTTATTGAGGAGTCCTGTCAGATCGTCATGTGTAAGTTTATAGTGCTCAAGCAATAGCGCATTCTGCTCGGCGGTATGATCGGTCATGCTATAGAAACCGCCTATGATATTGCCCTTCTTGTCCCTTAAAACTCCGCCATCGATCTGAATATACTTGGTACTCTGATCTCTTGAAGGTATTTCCTCTATCCATCTGTCATATACCTTGTTCTGGGCATTCCTTTTTTCAATAAATTCTTCTATCTTACTTTTAAGTCCTCCTATGTCTTCAGAACGAATATTCAGAAGTTCGAAGGTTACTTCATTAACAAGTGCAAGATTTCCATCATTATCAAAAGCAACAAGGCCGCTACTCTGCCTCTTGAGAGTTTCTTCCATGGTTCTGATCTTGATCTTTTCAGGTACATAGTAACTCATGATGTAGAAGCATACTATTACCATAAGCGACATCATAAGAAGTACTACAGGAACCGGCATATCAAGATAGAAATTCGCTGCAAATATAACTTCCATCACTCCAAACAAAACAAGGATAGCTAAATATCTGATCTTGTAAATACCTTTAGAAATGATGGCTCTTTTTATAGTCGGGATCAAAAAACCAAGGGTGATCAAGAAGCATACAAAGTAGTGAAAATATGCTATTTCATTGTTGGTAACCCTTATTCCGATATCAAGGAAACGATAAGGTTCTCCCTCAAGTACGTCAACAGAAAATACCCACTTAGTCCATGTATTTGCCAAAAGAAGCACAACATCCACGACTATAAGGCCTCTTATAAGAACATCTACAATCCTTGTCTCATTAGTATTATAGATATACTTTGAAAAGAGTTTGTAGAAGAAGAAAAATTCAAGCATGCTCAGGATGTAATAGCAGGATTCTGCGAAATATATGACCCCCTCGTTCTTAGTGCAGGCAATAGCAATATTAGCCACATCTGCCATAATCATAGAAATGAGCGCAAGGATAGGGTATATGCTATAAAGCTTGTGAAGTCTTTGAATGACTACCACGATCAGAAAATCAAATATAAATATTAGCAAAAGGCATATCAAAGCCGTTGAATTAACCATACTATTCTCCGTGTCACAAAAACCAATATCTATTATTAACTCTTTGGATGTCTTGGATTCTGAGATATAATCCCGGTTGCTTTAACTATTTCCTGTACAACCATGGCATCATACTGCTTGTTCTGAGCTTCCATATTCAGGAATATCGCGCCTTTTTCAGAAGAAGTATACTTTGGAGGCAGATGATTAAGAGCAAGATTGGCAATATCCTGCTTGCATTCATCACAAGTGCATATTCCTGGAAACATTGTAAGAACCGTATCCAGCCTTTCCAGAACTATTTTCTCCATATAGTTTGTTAGCTGCATAATTCAACCTCACGCATCTTTCTTAAGAAATAACGTAAATGGCTTAATATCAACATTTCTTGTGACAAATAAAACAACATTCCCCGTAACTTTATCGTCATTTTTTGGTGTTTTATTAAGTCCCTGGTAAAATCCCTTTTGGCATTTGCCGATATACTTTTTGAAGAGAAAAGAGGAATATCAGATAAAAGGAGGTTTGCATGAAAACACATGATATTGTAAGTGCCTTTATAAGTGACCTGGCCGGCAATGATGTAAAGTTCTCATACTGCGGTCCTGATGTACTTATTGCTGAATATCAGTCCGGATTTGACCTCTACGATATCGATCCTGACTCTCTTGAACATGTTGTAAAAAGCGTTAATACCGCCTTTTCAGATGCAGGACAGATCGTGATTCGCTTTAATTCTTTTGGTGAGCTTACACCCATATTAAAGATAAACTATACCTTGTCTGATGAGGAAAAAGGGGATAAGACACTCCTTGAGCAGAGCATCAAGAATCTGAATTCAAAAGCCTATTCAACACTTGGAAAGATCAGAAAATTTGAAAAAATAGACTCCCTTTGGAATGGAGAATACTGAGTTTTGAAGATCAAAAGACAGGCGATTGCAATCGTTTTAATTAATTCAAAAAGCCGGAGCATAAAGCTCCGGCTTAAATTATGCAAATATCTTGGCCTGGATGATTATCTTACGATATCTTCTTCGCCGAATGGATCGCCGCACTCAGGACAGAATTTTGGTGGGTTAGCTGGATCTTCAGGCTCCCATCCACACTTATCGCACTTGTATGTAAGTGTGCCTTCAGGTTTCTTCTCGCCGCATTCCTGGCAGAATTTGCCCTGATTTACCTTACCGCACTTAGGGCATGTCCATCCGATCTGTACATCTTCAGGCTTCTTCTCGCCACAGTTCTGACAGAACTTACCTACGTTCTCTGTTCCGCACTTAGCACATTTCCATGTAGCTGCATTCTTGGGCTTCATTGTAGCTGCACCAAATCCGCCATCTGCTGCTGTGTTGTAGTTATTAGCAGGTGCCTGTCCATAATTCCCCTGGAAATTGTTCATAGCACCCATGCCGGCATTCTGAGCCATGTTCATGCCCATGAAGCCCATCATAGCACCGTTAGTGTTCTTAGCAGCATCTCTCATAGCATCTGCTGTAGCACCAACCATAGTAGCCTGTGCCATACCAGGATCTCTGTTAACTGCAGATTTCTGGATATCCTTGATCATCTTCTCGTCTTCTTCAGAAGCCTTTACAGAAGATACACCGAAGGAAGCGATCTCGATACCGCGCTGATTTCTCCACTTGGATGAAAGCTCCTCGTTAAGAGCCTGAGCAATTTCTGCTGTGTGTCCAGGTATTGCAGAATATCTTACGCCCATGCCTGAAATCTTAGCAAATGCAGGCTGAAGAGCTGTAAGAAGCTCTGACTTAAGCTGTGAATCGATCTGTGATCTGTTGTAATCAGCAGAAACGTTACCACATACATTAGTGTAGAAAAGAATAGGATCAATGATCTTGTAGCTGTATTCACCAAAGCACTTGATAGAGATATCAACATCAAGACCAACGTTCTGGTCTACTACTCTGAATGGAACAGCATTAGCTGTACCATATTTGTTACCCATAATTTCTTTTGTATTGAAATAATATACTCTCTGATCCTTAGGAGCTTCGCCGCCAAATGTAAATCTCTTACCAATGCTTGCGAATGTTGCTCCAATGCCTTCTCCAAGGCTTCCAGAGAAGATTGATGCCTCAGTAGAAGCGTCATATGTGAATTCACCAGGTTCTGCACAAAGCTCAACGACCTTGCCCTGATCTACGATGATCATACACTGACCGTCTGCAACTGCAATAACTGAACCTGTTGTAATGATATTATCACTACCTTTTGTATTGGATGAACGTCCTGATACTCTCTTATGTCCTTTAGTTACGAGAACATCGTTCGGAATTGACTCACAATAGAAATACTCTTTCCAGGAATCGGCAAGAACGCCGCCTGCTGCCCCTGTAATAGCTTTAATAAGACCCATTAGAATTTCCTCCTTTTAATTCCATGTTAGCAATATTTCTTTGCCGCATCTGTATTACATTATAGCAAAGAGATTTTATTTTTTCACTAATAATTTAAGGACTTTTGACATATGTAATAAGTAAATATTACAGTTTTAGACACCCTTATTTTTCTAATATGCTATTTAAAGACTTACTGATGATTATTTTGTCCAAAACAATTATAATGATATTATATATGGCATTTATAACGAGGTGACAAACTATTAGTAGTCAATAGGATTTAGAGAAAAATTAAAGGTTTT
>CAMVNV010000088.1 GCA_947168935.1 uncultured Butyrivibrio sp.
GGCTTGCCATGGGAAGGCATCTTGGACTTGCCAGATATAACAAAGTAACAGGCAGAGGGTCTGTAGTAAAAGAATACCTTCTTGCATATTTTGTTCCTGTATTATGCCACACTATTTTTGACTTCTTTGCTGCAAACATGCTCATACATGCCGGGGATAACGTAGAAACTATAACACCGGAAATAGAGAGAACAACATATATTGGTGCCGGTATGGTACTGATCATAGTAATTCCGATATTTATATTCCAGTTCTATATATTCAGACGGCTTAAGAAAAATGCCGCAAATCTTACAGCACTTTCATTCTTGGATACAAACAGTGCAGATCAGAAGTCATGACAGGATCTGACCTTGACCGCACCTGATTTCAATGAGATAATGTAAAAGAGCAGCGCAACGAGGAGCTAAAGTCTCTCAAGGCGCTGCTTCTTTTTTTACAAAATTCATAAGGGGACATGGAAGGAGGATCTATGGTAAGAAAAAATTTTCTTAAGAGTTACGGCTTTATAATAGCTATGCTTGTGGCTATTGTTGCAGGATGCGCTGTTGGCTGGATATGGCCCGTTGTCACTGCAGAAGACGGAAGCGTCGTTTCAGCAGGTGCTACAGTTCTTGAACCATTCGGAAAGCTTTTCATCAATCTTATGTTCTGCGTTGTTGTTCCAATGGTATTTTTCTCAATATCAAGTGCCATCGGCAACATGAAGAGTCTTAAAAGAGCAGGCAAGATCCTTGGAACGACTATTGCTACGTTCCTCGTTACAGGACTTATCGCTGCAGTTCTTTTCTATATCGTAATGATGGTTATTCCACCTGTTACACATACCTACAATCTTACAGAAGGTGAAATAGGCGATACTATCTCTATACCACAGATGATCATCAACTTCTTTACAGTTGAAGACTTCTCAGCTCTTTTTTCCAGAAGAGCAATGCTTCCTTTGATCGTAGCTTCAGTACTTACGGGCTTTGGAATCCAGGGCGCTGGCGGGTCAGAGTCTATTGTTGGTAAGTTCTTTTCCAATATGACAGAAGTTATCATGAGAATAGTCAAGCTTATAACGTACTATGCACCGATCGGCTTCTTTGGCTTTTTTGCAAGCCTTGTAGCTACTTATGGTCCGGATCTTATCGGCGATTATTCAAGAGCACTTATTACTTATTATATATTTTGTTTCGTATACATGTTTGCTTCATTCCCTCTGTATGCATGGTTTGGTGGTGGCCAAAAAGGTATATCAGTTATGTTCAGACACCTGTTCAGACCTGCAGTTACAGCATTTGGAACCTGCTCATCCGTAGCAACAATCCCTACAAATATGGAAGTTGCTGAGGATTCAGGTGTTCCTAAGGATGTAACGGACATAGTTCTTCCTATGGGCGCAACAATGCACATGGATGGCTCATCAATGTCAGCGATCTTAAAGGTTGCATTCCTGTTTGGAATATTCGGAATGGACTTTACAGGAGGAAGAGCAGTCCTTGCTATCATAATCGCTGTGTTCTCATCAGTTGCAATGTCCGGAATCCCAGGAGGCGGCGGAGTTGGAGAACTTGTACTTGTAACCATGTTCTTCCCTGAGCAGATGGCTATCGCTTATCCTATAGCCCTTGCCCTTGGTAACCTCATCGATCCACCTGCAACTATGGTCAATGCAGCCGGAGATTATGTAGTAAGCTTTATCGTTGCAAGATTTACAGATGGAAAAGACTGGCTTAACAAGAAAACTGAGAAAAGAGATTTAGAAGAAAAAGCCAGCTGATCGTAATTAAGAATGTGGGCCCGATGCCAGATAGAGATGGCATCGGGCTTTTTAAATGAGTTTGGGGGGTAAAAATACACTGTGAATTAACGTGTGAATTCGCTTGTATTTATTATTTGCCTGATTTATAATTATTTTGGAGAAGTGAAAAGATTATTATGTAAACTATAGAAACATGCTTTTACAGTAAAATTTTCGAACTTAGTGCTAATGGAGGAATACTATGCCAGCAATTATGCCAATATCTGATCTTCGAAACTATACTGATGTACTTAAAGAAGTAGATGTCAGCAATCGCGTGTATTTAACGAGAAACGGGCGCGGAGCCTATGCAATAATAACTATTGAGGAGGCTGATGAGTTGGACCGTTTAAGAGCAATTCATTCGGTCATGGCTGATCTGAAGAAGGCTGAAGCACGTTCTGAACGCGAGGGATGGGTTAGTGATAAAGAAATGCAGAAAGAGATGGGGCTTGAAGATTGAAAAAGCTTTATTATTCCCAAGATTACAGGGATAAGATCCGATTAATGAAAAAAGATCTTGATGCCCGTTTTGGTAAGGAAACCAGAATAAAAGTATTCAAAAAAATCAATTCTAGAATACAGTCTATCAGAGAAAATGAAGATATCGGAATATCTGTACAGGATATGTTTGGTATTGAAACGGAGTATAAGGTAATATATGCTTCTAAGAACTATATTTTTTATAGGATAAGTGATATGGGTATTTTCATAGTTAACATTTACAACGAAAGAGAAGACTTTATGTGGAAGCTATTTGGAGTAAAAACAACGTCACAGGATACTGAAGACTACTGGAATGAATAAATAAAAAACCAGCCTCGCTAATAGACCTATAGTCTTATAGCGGGGCTGTATTTTATTCAAATATATAATCTCCAAGCTCGCCATTAGTTATCGAGCATATTGGGAAATACCATGCGCCAGTATAGCTTCTTGTAAGGTAATCATCTCGTTTTCGCATTTCCATATTACCATTAGAATCGGTTATATTTGCGACGCAGTCGGTTTCAACGGAATTGGTCAAGGTTCCCCAACTGATATTGAAGGTCAGATCATCTCTGTAACGGCCTTGAAGGCAAAGCCTAACCCCATCCCTTGCATCCCAAACCATGATTTCTTGATTGTTACATTCAAGAATGTATAATAAACAGAAGGGGGAGAAGGTAAATGTCTAAGAGAATCAGAATAATACTTCTGGCGATAGTCTTTTTTATAATCCTATTTGTAGTGTACTTATATAAAAACACAGATTCCACCGCTGAAAACGTCGATAAGCTGGTGGTTGTTTCGCCGCATCCGACGGAGTTTGTAATTCCGCTTGTTCAGGAATTCGAGACAGAGACAGGGATCAAGGTGGAGATTATTAGCTGCGGAACATCAGCTGCGATACAGAACGTCATAAATGATGAGAATATAGACGTTTTATGGGGCGGATCTCTTCTTGCAGTGGGACCCTATAAGGACTATTTCTATGCGTATAAGACTCCAAACAGGGATGCATTCATTGAGCAGTACCAAAGTGTCGAGGATGAGATCACCTGTTTTTCCAATGTACCAAGCGTTATTATGGTCAATACCGATGTAATCGGGGACATTAAAGTAGAGGGATATGAAGACCTCTTGCAGGAGGGGCTTAAAGGGCAGATTGCTTTTGCAGACCCGTCAAAGAGTTCCTCTTCCTTTGAGCACCTTGTGAATATGCTTTACGCCATGGGCGGCGGAGATCCCAACAAGGGCTGGGATTATGTTGAACAGTTTACTAATAACCTTGATGGTAAGCTTCTTGAAAGCTCATCAGATGTATATAAGGGCGTTGCCAACGGTCAGTTCAAGGTGGGGCTTACCTTTGAAGAGGCCGCTTTTACCATGCTCAAAAATGACAAGCACATAAGCATCATCTATATGTCAGAGGGAGTTGTCTCGACCCCTGACGGAATCTATATCAGCAAGGCTTCATCTAGAATTGAAAACGCTCAGAAGTTTGTGGACTTTCTGACCTCCAAAGATGCCCAGCGATACATGGCATCTGACCTTGGAAGGCGGTCTGTCCGCATTGACGTGGATGCGTCAAACCTTGTAATACCCTTTGACGATATTACCAGCATAGAAGTTGATAAATATTTGGTAATGACCAGGAAAGAGAGCTGGCTTGAAAGCTTTATGGCCATTTACGGAAAGGAGCAGGATGACTAAAGAAGTCGGATCCTTTCAGGATAATATCAGAAGAACCTTCATACGTTATTCCCTGGTGCCTGTAGCTGCCATTGTAATCCTTGCTCTTGTTATCTTTTCTTTTTCCTGGAGCTATTTTCAGGCCCATTATAACAAGCAGGACAACAAGGCGGTTTCGCAGGAGCTTTCCCGTATCATAAATATCTACTACGAGATGGTGAGTGACGTAGAAGATTCTTTTTTGGAAAAAGATAATAAGGTTGACCAGGCAGAAGTTTTCGAGATTTTATATAGAAGAACAGCGGAGTTTGGAGAGATTGGAAATCTTATAATACTTACGCCCGCGCAGCAGGTTCTTTTTACAAGTAAGGATCATGTTCCGGGGTACCTGACCAGTCATGTATATTCCAACTGGGGAGTGTGGAGGAATATAAGGGACAATCAGGGGCAGACCTCGACCATACTATATGAAAAGACGCTTTATATTACAAAAGGCATATACGATGGAGATGAGCTTCGTGGAGCCATCGTTTATGCAGTTCCTGGAGAAGTGGCACAAACTGCTATCAGCGGTCAGAGCAGATATATTATAATAACGGATTCAAATGGATGGATCTATGCAAGTAACACCAAAAAGCTTCAGGATGCTTATGGAAGGATCTTGTCTTCCTATAATACAGGCACGGGCTTTAAGAAGATTGACCAAAGTTTCTATTATTCCTGTAAGACAGTGACCGGAAAAGGAATAAATGTTATCACTATAAATGACATTACAAGGAGCATGTGGCTGATCGCAATCCTGGTAGGGATTCTTACCGGTATATTCGTGGCTATTGCACTTATCACTTACAGGAGCACTGCTAATAGTTCAATAAAGTATACAAAAGATATAGCGAAGATAACGGACGCTTTTGAAGCTGTACAGAACGGTGATTTTGATGTAAGTTTGAACATAGACAGCAGCAAAGAGTTCAAGATTATAGGCGGCGATTTTAACAACATGTTAAACGGCCTTAAGGATCAGATCGAGCAGAACAAGGAACTTGCGGAGAATGCAGCCTTTTCCCAGGTAAAGCAATTAGAGAGTCAGTTTAATCCGCATTTTCTTTTCAATACTCTTGATAACATAAGGTTCATGGCCAAGATTGATGCTAAGGCCGCAGATAAGATGATCGTATCTCTTTCGGGACTTCTTAGATACAGTATCAGAGATGTGAGAGAGGAAGTAACTGTTAGAGAGGATCTTAGTAACATTCAGTATTATCTTAATATACTGCAGATCAGGTTTAATAAGCGCTTTGCTTACGAAATGGATGTTGCTGAGGACATCATGGACTATCTGATCCCGAAGCTTTTGCTACAGCCTCTTATGGAGAATGCGGTAAAATACGGTTTTGCGGGACAGGAGAAGCTGACGGTTAAGATAAGGGGTTATCAGAAACAGGAAAAGCTTGTGTTCGTATGTGAGGATGACGGCGCAGGAATAGAAGAAGACAAGCTTTTGGAGATTCAAAAGAATCTTTCGGAGAATGCTGACAGCTCTCAGCATTTCGGTCTTTATAATATCGACCGAAGGATAAGGCTCATGTATAAGGGTGATTATGGGCTTGATATTACAAGCAAAAAAGATGAAGGAACAACTGTCAGGATCGTGCTTCCCAAGCATAAGGAGGCTTAGCGCTGTTAGTTGCTTGCAACGGAGCAATTCGTGTCATCAGTAAGGGGCAAAATTTACTTTTGACCCTTACATCATAATATTGGAGGGGAAATGTATAGGGTACTTATAGTTGAGGATGAGGATATCATCCGAAAGGGACTTGCATACACCATGGACTGGATGGGCATGGGCTGCACTATAGTGGGAGAAGCGGCCAATGGTCAGGAAGGTCTTGAAAAAATAGAAGAACTGAAGCCTGATATCGTAGTAGCTGACATCATGATGCCTGTTATTGATGGAATTGAGATGATTAGAATAGCAAGGCAGAAGTTTTCTTTTAAATCAATTATCCTTACAAGCTATGCTGATTTTGACTATGCAAAACAGGCTATAGACCTTGATGTGTCAGCATATCTTTTAAAACCTGTTGATGAAGATGAGCTTATCAAAAACGTTGATAAGATAGTTCTTGAAATAGAAAAAGAGCATGAGTACGAACAGTTTTCTGAGATAAAGAAAACATCTGAGGATCCTCACGATGTTTTCATAAAGACAGGTAAGGAAAATGACTATGTGCAGCATGTGCTTGATGCTACAAAAGAGCACTATGCGGATAAGATAAGCATTGAGACCTTTTCTGAAGAGCTGGGAGTATCTTCAAGTTATCTGTCAAGGAAATTTAAGGAAGCTACAGGTACAAGCTATCTTGACTTTCTTAATAAGTACCGAGTTCAGCAGGCTATTAAGCTCCTTGAGACCGGCAAGTACAAAGTATATGAAGTTTCAGAACTAACAGGATTTTCTGATTATAAGCATTTCAATACAGTATTCAAAAGGTATACAAATGCAGCTCCTTCGGAGTTTATAAAGTGATGACTTCTTGAATGTAAATTACAGAAACGCGCATTTTTTATCAAATTGACATACAAAAATATATACCAAAAATAAAACAGATTATTATGCAAAAAATACAGATAGTTGCAGCTTTTATCGTAGTTGCGACTGTCTGTGTTTTTTTGTGTTCAGAAATTCGGATAATAAAACAGAAATTTGGGTATAGGAAAAATCAAATATTTTTTATCATGTATTTAGTTGATGCGCGGGTGGGGCTGCGCATTTAAAACGAAAGGAGAAGGAAAATGAAAAAGAAAATAGCATTGGTATTGGCAGGACTTATGACAATCGGTCTTATGGGCTGCGGTGGAGGTGGTGCTACAGAAAACACATCTGCTGATCCAAACAAGACAGATGCAAACAGTGGGGAACAGGCACAGTCCGGCGAACTTGATGAGCTTATCGAAGCAGCTAAGGCTGAAGGCGAACTAGTTGTATACGGTTCCTGCGAAGAAGAGTATCTCGCAGCTGCTTGTGAGCATTTCGAAGAGCTTTATGGTATTAAGGTTCAGTATCAGAGACTTTCTACCGGTGAAGTTCAGAGTAAGATCGAAGAAGAGAATGGAAATCCTTCCGGCGACGTTTGGTTTGGTGGAACAACAGATCCTTACAACGTAGCAGCAAGCGAAGGACTTTTAGAGGCTTATGAAGCTAAGAATGCCAGCCACCTTATAAGCGATACATATCGTGACAAGGATGGTTACTGGTATGGAATCTACAAGGGAATCCTTGGATTCATGGTTAACACAGATGAGCTTGAGCGTATGGGCATTGATGCTCCAGCTGACTGGGCTGATCTTACAGATTCTAAGTATCAGGGTCTTGTATGGCTTTCAAACTACAACACAGCTGGTACAGCTAAGCTTGTTGTTAATACAATGATCCAGAAGTATGGTCACGACGAAGGTATCCAGTACCTTGTAGACCTTGATAAGAACATCGAAGTTTATACAAAGTCAGGTTCCGGCCCATCTAAGAATGTTGGAACAGGAGAGTGCGTAGTTGGTATCGGCTTCCTTCACGATGGTATCACACAGATCGTTGATAATGGTTACACAAATGTTGGACTTGTTATTCCTTCATCTGGAACAAGCTTCGAGGTTGGTGCAACAGCTATCTTCAAGGGATGTGCACATCCAAACGCAGCTAAGCTTTGGATCGAGTATGCTCTTTCACCTGATTGCGTAGAGCTTGCAGCACAGAACGGTTCATATCAGTTCCTGGTTCTTGATAACGCTAAGCAGCCTGAGATCGCTACAGAGTTCGGTCTTGATCCAGAGAACGTTATGGAATATGACTTCGAAGATGCTAAGAACAACACAACAACTTACGTTGAAGAAGTTATGTCAGCACTTGGCGATGCAGCCGACGATCGTTTCCAGACAGAATAATGCGCATAGAAATACATCCATGTATTTCTAAACAAGCGCTAAGATACATCCTGTATCTGGGCATAATCTTTTAGAATTACTAATCAAGGGGGCGGGTGTAAAGTCGCATCCGCCTCTTTTTTCACAAGGAGGACAAGGAAAATGGCAAAAAGTCAGAGTGCCAGCCTTGACAGGAAAAAGCTGATGGGAGATCCCATTATGGTGACAACCATATTGCTTTTGATTGTTTTTTTGACAGTATTTATTCTTTATCCCCTGGCTATATTGCTTGTGGATAGTTTTATATCTGATGAGGGGGGAGTCACACTTCATACATTCAGGAGAGTATTAGATCTTCCGAACTTCAGAAGAGCTATTACTAATACTTTAAAAGTTGGATTTTTAGTAGGAATTGCTTCAGCTCTTATAGGACTTCTTTTTGCCTATGTAGAGGTTTATGTTAAGCTTCGTACAAGATTTATGGAAGGTCTTTTCAAGGTAGTATCTATGCTGCCTGTAGTATCACCTCCATTCGTGCTTTCACTTTCAATGATAATGCTCTTTGGTAAAGCCGGCATTATCACTCGTTTCCTCTTACATATCTATGACAACAGTGTTTATGGATTTTGGGGAATCGCTATCGTTCAGACACTTACTTTTTTCCCTGTGTGCTACATGATGCTCAAGGGACTTTTAAAGAATATCGATCCTTCACTTGAAGAAGCAGCAAGAGATATGGGCGCTTCAAGATTTAAGGTATTCATGACTGTGACATTACCATTGATACTTCCTGGTCTTGGAAATGCATTCCTGGTAACATTCATCGAATCAATTGCCGACTTTGCAAACCCAATGATCATCGGTGGTTCATATGATACACTTGCAACAACTATATATCTTCAGATAACTGGTGCTTATGACAAGCAGGGTGCTGCAGCTATGGCGGTTATCCTTCTTGCTATCACACTTTTGATGTTCGTAGTTCAGAAATATTATCTGGAAGCAAAGAGCACAGCAACTCTTTCAGGTAAGGCTTCAAGAGAGCGTATGCTCATCACAGACAGAAGCGTTACAGCTCCTCTTACAATCATGTGCTCAGCACTTGCACTTTTCGTAATCATCATGTACATCTGCGTTCCATTTGGCGCGCTGTTCCGTACATGGGGCTACGATTTCCACCTTACCTTTAAGTGGTTCGGCCTTGTATTTACAAGATATAAAGGATTTAAGGCTTTCAAGGACAGCTTCGTTCTGTCACTTATTTCAGCCCCGATCACAGCTCTTTTGTCAATGATCATCTCTTATCTTGTTGTAAAAAGAAAATTCAAGGCAAAGGGCTTCATCGAAGCAGTATCTATGCTGGCTATGGCAGTTCCCGGAACTGTTCTTGGTATTGGATACATCAGAGGATTTTCAGGCGGACTTTTTGGATCAGGTTTCCTTCAGGGACTTTATGGAACAGGAACTATCCTCGTTATAGTATTCATCGTTCGAAGCCTTCCAACTGGTACGAGAAGTGGTATCTCAGCTCTTCGTCAGATTGATAAGAGTATTGAAGAATCCGCTTACGATATGGGTGCAGACAGTTTTAAGGTATTTATGACTGTCACACTTCCGCTTATCAAAGATAGCTTCCTGTCAGGCTTTGTAACATCATTTGTCCGCAGTATCACAGCTATCAGTGCAATTATTCTTCTTGTTACACCGTCATATCTGCTTATTACAGTTCAGATCAACGAGTTTGCAGAAAAGGGATCCTACGGAATTGCCTGCGCATTCGCAAGTATCCTCATCCTTATCACCTACAGCTCAGTACTGATCATGAATCTGATAATCAAGAAATTTGGAACAAGTAAGAAGGTTAATCTTGATTGATATAGAGACCCGTTTGTGAAAAGAGAAGCAGTTAATATTTTAAGAATAATAAGTATTCAAAACATATACAGCTGACTTATCAGAAAGTGAGCTTGTGAAAAAAGAAGGTAATATTAACTGTAAATATAATATTCAATAGATATATGGAGATGAATAATATGTCGAAAGAGAAAAAAGGCGTACGCCTTGAACATATTTCAAAAATATACAAAGATCCTAAGACAGGAAAAGACTTTTACGCAGTAAAAGATGCAAATCTTGAGATTGAGCCCGGAAGTTTTGTAACACTTCTTGGACCATCAGGCTGTGGTAAGACAACAACCCTTAGAATGATCGCAGGTTTTGAAAGCCCGGATGAAGGCGAGATTTACCTTGGAGGAGAACCTATCAATGCTCTTACTCCTAACAAAAGAGATACAGCAATGGTATTCCAGAGCTACGCACTTCTTCCACACTACAATATCTTTGATAACGTTGCATACGGTCTTAAGCTCCGCAAGATGGACAAGGCTGTTATCAAGGAAAAGGTATCTGATATCCTTAAACTTGTAGGCCTTGAAGGAATGGAAAATCGTATGACCAACCAGTTATCCGGTGGTCAGCAGCAGAGAGTAGCTCTTGCAAGAGCACTTGTAATAGAGCCGGGTGTCCTTCTTTTCGATGAGCCATTATCAAACCTTGATGCAAAACTCAGAGTATCAATGAGAACTGAGATTAGACGTATCCAGCAGGAAGCCGGCATTACAGCTATCTATGTAACACACGACCAGAGTGAAGCAATGGCGATATCTGATAAAGTCATCATCATGAACGGCGGACTTGTTGAGCAGATATCAACTCCTCAGGAAGCATATTACTACCCGAACAACAAGTTTGTTGCTGACTTTATTGGAGAAGCTAACTTTCTTGATGCTACAGTTAAAGGTCAGGACGTAGTTGAAATTGGTGGAGCTCAGGTTAAGTGTGCAACAGGCAGTATGGAAGCAGGCGAAAAATGTAGCGTAGTCCTTCGTCCTGAAGGAGCTTTCCTTGGAGAAAGCGGAGAAGTTAAGGGCCAGGTTAAGTACTCATGCTTCATGGGAGCTTATCAGGATTACCACATCATGGTTGGCAATACTCTTGTTAAGATCCAGGAGTACAATCCTAAGAACAAGAAGATCTTCAGCGTAGGAGATGAGGTATTCCTTAACTTTGAGGAAAATACACTTTATGCTCTCTAAACTAACATAGAAATGCATCCATGCATTTCTGAACATGTTTTATTTACATCCTGTAAATGTGAATAATAAATCGGAGCCAGTACAATGAATGCGGAAATGATTATTGAATTTTTAGAAAGTCCACAGGATATTGCTGTTGCCATAAGACTGGTTCTGGCTACGCTTTTTGGAAGCCTTGTAGGGTGGGAGAGAGTTGTAAAAAGACATAGCGCAGGAATTAAGACTTTCGCACTGGTAAGTCTTGGAAGTGCTGTTGCCACATCCTTGAATGTCTTTCTTGCAACTTTACCCGGTCTTAGTGCTGATGTAAGCCGTATCCCGGCCGGAGTTGTAAGCGGAATAGGTTTCCTTGGAGCTGGAACAATCCTAGTAACAGGAAGACTTCAGATCAAAGGCCTCACAACTGCTGCCTCCCTCTGGGTTACATCCTGTATGGGAATGGCAATAGGCGGCGGCTATCTGATCATAGGAGTTACAACCTTTGCCCTCATAATGATCGCCAACATAGTACTTATGAAGATCAGCAATGTCGTAGAAGAGTCAAGCAGATTTATAAGCCTCTATGTTGAAGTTAACAAAGACGGCGGAGTTAAGAAGCTCTCGAGATGGATCAGAGAGAACGGTCATTCCATCAGCAGTATGACCAAGAGTAAGGAAAAGACCCTTCAATCATCTGACGCAGCCCTTATCGTGGACATAGACTTTGAAAAGAAAACCTCACATCAGGTGATCATTAATACTTTAAGTAATCTTGACTTTGTTAGTTATGTTGAGGAGATCTGAGTAGGAAGTTAAATTATTAAGAAAAATTACTGGATAAAAAATAAAAATTTACGATCCCGATGCTAGAAAAAGACTAGCATCGGGATCGTATTTGGTTAATACAATGATTTTTATAATAATAGTAAATGTATCAAAATGATTATTTAATTTCAAATGCACCTCGTATTTTTTTGTACTTATCAGCAAGGCTCCAGATTGCGTCTTCTACAGATTCTTTACCCTCTGATATTTCGTCTGCATTAAGGATCAGTGCTTTTCTGTATCCGATTCCGAGTAATAATTTTGAAAACAATTCTTTATCAATTTCTGACATATATCCGTGGTAGATAAGTGCTCCGAAATGCGGTTTAATCAAAAATCGTTTCTTGTTATAGACATAAAGATGATTATAGTATTTGAACAGGGCAAGAGATGAGTTCTTATCAACAATCTTATTATTTTCTATTGGGAAAGTGAGCTGAATTTCAGGGTGCTGTGCTAGATGCTCTATGACCTCAGGCCTTTTCATGTCGATGCCAAGAGACAGAATATATCCGTTTGGATCTTTTAGACAGGTTATTATTTCATTTGTGATGTTTTTTGCTTTGTAGTCGTAAACATTGATCTTCATTGCGTTATCAATATTTTCCATAGATGTCTCTCCTTGTTGATGTTAAAATGTCAATCTTGTTAACTACATCCTGTAATTGTGAAAATATAAAGTGATTATAGTTCGTTGGAGCCATATGTGCAAATAATTGATTGTGCTAATGCAGATATGACTGAGAAATATTGTGAACTCTTTAGGGGATTTTTATTACCAGTTAAATTTAGGTTTAATGCATTTTTCAAAATTGTCCCTATACAAAAATATTTGTCTGTGTTATTATATCGTTTGTGCTCATTTCTAGAGCATTTAAATTCAACAGCTGTTAGCTGTCAGGGCGATATCTCGCCAAATGATTTCCACTGATACTTGCGCAAGGTTCTTAGGAAACACAATTTTTATGAGAAAGGATTTTTATGTCTATAAAAAATACAAACCTAAAAGATTTTTTTCCTATGATCCGGGAAAGAGATGAAATCTTGTCAGAAATATCTGATAAACCAGAACTGGCTTCAACTTTTAATGCCTGGAATCAGAAGCAGCAGAACATATTCCTTGATATCTGCAGCGGAGCACGTGGAATCAAGATGCTATACGACAGCTTTTTCAAGGAAATTCTTAATCCGGAACACAATCCGGAGAGGCTGGCTTCTCTTCTTAGTGTGCTCCTTGCAAGAAAAGTTACTGTTAAGAATGTACTCCCAAATGACAACGAACGTATCGCTGATGAATCTGCACTTGTAATAACCGACATTGTGGTAGAGTTGGAAGATGGAACTATTGCCAACGTTGAGGTTCAGAAGGTAGGATACCTTTTTCCAGGAGAACGCGCTTCATGCTATAGTGCAGATCTGCTACTTCGACAGTATAAGCGCGTACGTGACGAAAGAAAGGACAATTTCAATTACAAAGATATAGCTCCTGTGTATACAATAATCTTTATGGAAAAGAGCCCTCAGATTTTCAAGGAATTCGCAGAAGATTATATTCATAATATCGCAGCAACTTCAGATACAGGAATAAAGCTAAATCTACTACAAAATATCATGTTTGTTCCGGTTGATATTTTCCTTAATAAACTTCATAATGAAGGTATAAATTCAAAGCTTGATGCATGGCTGACATTCCTTGGATGCGACGAACCGGAATATATTATGGAACTGATTCAAAAATATCCTAGATTCAAGACCATGTATTCCCATATTTATGATATGTGCAGGAATATTGAAGGAGTGATGAATATGTTCTCAAAAGAGCTGCAACTCATGGATCATAATACAACCATATACATGATTGATGAACTTCAGGAAAAGCTAGATACTGCCAATTCTACTATAAGAGAAAAAGATGCAGCCTTATTAGAAAAAGATGCAGCCTTATTAGAAAAAGATGTTGCTCTATCAGAGAAGGATGCTGCTCTATCAAAAAAGGATGCCGCCCTACTAGAAAAAGATGCAGCTTTATCTGAAAAAGATGCCATCATTGCTAAACTTCAAGCTGAATTAGAAGCACAAAAAGGCAAACACTAACTTGTTTCCAAGGTGAAATCTCTTCCGGAGGTAACCCAAAAGTATATGAAGCAGTGGGATTGAGAACAAACGCTTCAGCGTGAAGCATATAATACAGGCATTCAGAGCACAGCAGATCTTATTGCTTGGCTTTTTGATAATGGACGTGGTGCTGATGTAGAAAAAGTATCAAAAGAAACTTATAAGAGAGCTTATTGATAAGAACTATGGTGACGACTGATAAGTTGAGGCAATAGTTAAGTAAAAGCCCAGTATGATTTAAGATGAAATAGAGATGACCAGGTGTGACAATTCTATAACCAAAGAGTAGATATTCCGCGGCGACGTAATTCATCGCGGGATATTTTATGGCTTTAACATATCAGCCAAATTCATTGCAACAAATAACAGGACAAAAAATGAACGCAAGCGAAGTACTAAAAGAATATTTTGGATACGACTCCTTCAAACCAGGACAGGAAGAAATAATAGAGTCGATAATAAAAGGCAGGGACGTCCTTGCCATCATGCCAACAGGAGCAGGCAAGTCAATATGCTACCAGGTGCCGGCCATGCTCCTGCCTGGTATCACAATAGTAATATCCCCGCTGATATCCCTCATGCAGGACCAGGTAGGAGCGCTTAACGAAGCAGGAATACACGCAGGATATATCAACTCATCCCTCACAGAATCACAGATTTCAAAAGTATATGAAAGAGCCCGGGAAGGCACCTACAAGATCCTCTACGTTGCCCCGGAGCGCCTTGAAAGCTACGACTTTACAAGCTTTGCTAGTAAGACAGAGATCTCAATGATAACCGTAGACGAGGCGCACTGCATCTCCCAGTGGGGACAGGACTTTAGACCGAGCTATCTAAAGATCGTAGATTTCATCGATAGCCTAAAGCATAGACCAATAGTAAGCGCCTTTACCGCAACAGCCACAACAGAAGTTAAGACAGACATATCCTGCATCCTAAAACTTAAGGATCCCAAAGTAGTTATAACAGGATATGATAGAGAGAACCTCTATTTTGACGTAGTAAATACTAGGAAAAAGAGCGACTATGTCCTTGACTACATAGGGAAGCACCCAAATGACAGCGGAATAATCTACTGTGCCACAAGAAAAAACGTGGATGAGCTGTATGATAAGCTCCTAAACCAAGGCGTATCAGTAGCAAGATATCATGCCGGAATGGCAAATGAAGACAGGAAAGTAAGCCAGGATGATTTCATCTACGACAGGTCCCCTGTGATCATTGCCACCAACGCCTTTGGAATGGGAATAGACAAGTCCAACGTAAGATTCGTCATCCACTACAACATGCCCCAAAGCATGGAGAATTACTATCAGGAAGCAGGCCGTGCCGGAAGAGACGGAGAACCGTCAAGGTGCATACTTCTTTTTTCACCCCAGGACGTAATGATAGGTAAG
>CAMVNV010000089.1 GCA_947168935.1 uncultured Butyrivibrio sp.
AGGGAATTAAAGATTCAAGCGCTTGGGAATCCAAAGGCTATCATCTTCCTGCTTATGACAGAGCAGAAATAATCAAGAATACAGAAGAAGCTCCTGAATGGGTACATTTTGGTGCAGGTAACATTTTCCGTGCATTCCATGCAGTTCTTGCCCAGAACCTTATTGAAAAAGGACTTATGAACACAGGTATCGTAGTAGCAGAAGGCTTTGACTACGAGATCGTTGAGAAGGCATATAAGACATACGAGGATCTTTCCATCCTTGCAATCCTTAAGTCAGACGGATCTGTAGAAAAACAGGTTATCGGTTCAATCGCAAAATCTTACATCCTTGATTCTGAAAGAGATGCTGAGTTTGAAGGTCTTAAGAAGGTATTTAGAAATAAGAGCCTTAAGCTTTGCACTTTCACTATCACAGAGAAGGGTTATAACCTGAAAAAAGCTGATGGAAGCTACATGGACGCTGTTCTTGCAGACATGAACGAAGGCCCTGCAAAGCCTCACAGCTACATTGGTAAAGTTGCATCCCTTATGTATGAAAGATATACAAATGGTAAGCTTCCTATCGCCATGGTAAGTACAGATAACTGCTCACACAATGGTGAGAAGCTCTACGCAGCAATCTATGAATTTGCTAAGGCTTGGGCTGACAATGGCAAGGCTGATGCAGGATTTGCTGATTATATAAACGATAAGAGCCTCGTATCTTTCCCTTGGTCTATGATCGACAAGATCACACCAAGACCTGATGACAGCGTTAAGGCTATGCTTGCAGAAGACGGCGTAGAAGGTCTTGAGCCTGTTATCACAGGATTCCACACATATGTTGCTCCTTTTGTTAATGCAGAAGAGAGTGAATACCTCGTAGTAGAAGATGACTTCCCTAATGGAAGACCAGCTCTCGAGAAGGCCGGAGTTATTTTCACAGATAGAGATACTGTTAACAACGTTGAGCGTATGAAGGTTACAACATGTCTTAACCCTCTTCACACAGCGCTTGCCGTATACGGATGTCTTCTTGGATACACAAGAATTTCAGAAGAGATGAAGGATGAGGACCTTGTAAAGCTCATCAACAAGGTTGGCTACGTTGAAGGACTTCCTGTTGTTGTAGATCCAGGCGTTATCAATCCTAAGGACTTCATCGATACAGTTACCAAGGTTCGTCTTCCTAACCCATTCATGCCTGATGCTCCTCAGAGAATTGCTACAGACACTTCTCAGAAGCTTGCTATCCGTTTTGGTGAGACAATTAAGAGCTACATTGCAGCAAGTGACCTTGATGTTAACTCTCTTAAGGCAGTTCCTCTTGTACTTGCGGGCTGGCTCAGATACACAATGGGTATCGATGATAAGGGCGAAGAGTTTGAGTGCAGTTCAGACCCTCTTCTTGATGATGTTGCAGCAATAACTCGCACAATTAAGCTTGGAGATACAAGATCAGAAGCAGAGCTCAAAGCAGTTCTTCTTCCTATCCTTAAGAAAAAAGAGATCTTCGCAGTAGATCTTGAAGAGGTTGGCCTTGCTGATACAGTAGTAGCTGACTTTGCACAGCTTATTAAAGGCGCAGGATCAGTACGTAAGGTTCTTTCAAGTCTTTGATGATAGAAGAGCTTTCAAAACGCTTTGATTTGGATTAACATGGCTAGATTAATTTAAAATAAGTGCTTTGCTTAGAGCTTTAAAGATCATTTAATATAAAGACTACCTCAAATAAAACCGAAATAAAGAACGGATTAGTATGTTCTTTATTTCGGTTTTTGTGCTTGTGTAGGGCATTAGGCAGTTACAAATACCTTTTGCCATAGAGTTATATCTTTTCACGGATGAGAGGGTACTTTGTATGCGAAAACATATAGTACTGATTACAAATATTCTGATTATCATAGTTGTTATTGCAGGTTTTGCGGCAATTGAGTATGGCTTTGTCAGGTTTTTTAAAGATACTGCCAGGACTCAGGCCCAGAACGAAGTTGTAGTAACAGGTATTGATGTATCATCCCAGATTTCAAATATATCCATGACGCAGAGAGTCGCAGCCCAGATGATCGCTTCAGATCTTTTCCTAAAGGTGTGGGCACAGTCAGAGACGTATATGCCTGAAGATAACGAGAACATAGATCTTCTCTATGATTATCTTAAGGAATACCAGGGAGTTCTGGGGTATGATACGGTGTTCTTCGTATCGGAAAAGACTGGTAATTACTATTATCAGGACGGCCTTAATAAGACTATCTCGCCGGCGGATGATTTCGACAGCTGGTATTACAATTTCGTGGATCTGAATAAGTCCTATGATATAGAGATTGACCACGATGAGACCATGGGCTTTTCTATTAACCTGTTTGTAAACTGCCGCGTGGAGGATGATGATGGGAATCTTCTTGGCGTTGCGGGGACAGCGCAGGAGATTAGTGACATTGAAGAGTATATTGACAATATGCAGGATAAGATGGGCGTTGATATCCTGATCGTCAACACAGGCAACGCCATGAACTCTTTTAGCGGGAGCACAAGCCATTACAAGAGCGCTGAGGAGGCCGCGCAGACACTTGGTGTTACAGAGTCTATAATAACAGCGACTGATCTTGGCAAGGATGAGTATATCTGGCTTGACAGTATTCATTGTATGACCATCAAGCACAACGCAGATCTTAACTGGAATGTCATTGTGGTAAAAGACATTTCGGATCTTTTGTCTGCCTACAATCAGAGGGTATTCTACGCAGTATTGGTCCTTGTGCTGGTTCTGGGGACTTTTATTACAGCTACGACGATACTACTTACAAGGATCAACAGAATGTCTATAGAGCAGGAAAATATGGACGATCTTACAGGCCTTTTTAATAACAGGCTCTTTAGGACAAAATTTACTGAAAGTTTGAGAAAACATCGCGGGAATTTATCTCTTTTTATGGTTGATGTTGACGACTTTAAAATCTACAATGATCAAATGGGACACTTGTACGGTAATGGAGTTCTGAAACTAGTAGCATCCTTGCTTGAGCAGGTTACGGACGGCTGCGGTATTGCAGGCAGATGGGGCGGCGACGAGTTTATTGGCATCATGTACATGGACTCAAAAACAGCGGCTGACCTTCTTGGCAATGTCCAAAAGGATTTGGACAAAGCTGATACCAAGATGCCTGTAAGGATCAGCGGCGGTGTTACCAACGTGCATCATGGCGAAACTATTGAAGCTGCTATCGCAAGAGCGGATGAGGGGCTTTATGCAAGTAAGAATGCGGGCAAGGGCACTGTGACCGTGCATAATTGAATCGTATTTTTTGGGGTTCCTGAGGATGGTAGTTAATAAATGATTTTGTAGTCTATGAAAAATATATCAAATTCAATGCATGATATCTGGGGAGTTATATTCCCAGGGGTCCGAAACTCGCTTCGCTCAGACATACGGCCCCTAAGCGGGAATATAAATCCCCATTTATCAAGCTCCCTAATTTTGATATATTTTTCAAAGCCAACAAAATCATTTATTAACTACCATCCTCAGGAACTCGCAAGCGATAGATATTTATTATGTGTGAAGTAATGTATATTGCGTTGGCAATAAGCTTTTGGATTATGGAGAGATGATATATGAAGTCAGATATGACAAAGGGGAACATAGCGCCTATATTGATAAAGTTTATGATTCCGCTATTTATAGGAAATTTGTTTCAGCAGTTTTATAACATGGTGGATACGCTTATAGTTAGCAGATTTGTCGGGGCTGATGCGATGGCTGCTGTTGGGGCTACGGGTACTATTATGTTTCTGATCCTTGGGTTTGCTAATGGACTAGCTACTGGTTTTACGGTTCTGACTAGTCAGAGTTATGGGGCGCATGATGAGAACAGGCTTCGTCATAGCGTTGCTAATGCGATAATACTTGCTGTTATAGTGACTGTTATCACGACTTTTATAAGTGTTGTCAGTATGAAGGGGATTCTTCGTATTATGAACACGCCTGACAATATATTTGATTATTCATATGCGTATATTATTACTATAGCTTATGGTATCTGTGCCAGTGTGTTCTATAACCTGGGGGCATCTATTTTGAGGGCTATTGGTAATAGTAAGGTGCCGCTTTATTTCCTGATGCTTTCTGCAGGTTTAAATATCATTCTGGACCTTGTATGTATAGTAGGACTAGATCTTAAGACATTTGGCGCGGCGCTTGCAACAGTTGTATCTCAGGGAATATCAGCGATTCTTTGCTTTGTATATATCTATAAAAAGCAGCATTCTATCTGGCCGGAAAAAAGAGACTGGCATCTTGAAGCAAGGGATACAAGCCACCAGCTAAGAGTGGGAATACCTATGGCACTTCAGTTTGCGATCACAGCGTCAGGTACTATGATAATGCAGGCTGCGATCAATCTGTATGGTTCTGTGGCAGTTGCATCATTTTCTGCGGCAAGTAAATTGCAGAGTCTGATCACACAGGGAATGCCATCAATTGGCCAGACAATGGCAGCTTATGCAGGACAAAACTTCGGTGCAGGTAAATATGACAGGCTTAAGGGCGGTGTTAAGAACGCGCTTATCATTATGACTGTTTATTCTGTTGTAGCTGCTATACTTTCTACTTCGTTGCTTGAGCCGGCCATGTATCTGTTCTTTGGCTCCGCAGAGAACGTTGCTATCCAGCTTCCATGGGCTATACCATATATAAGATTCTGTGCTATTTGCTATATACCATTATCAGCTATCTTTATATTCAGAAATATGATGCAGGGCTGCGGATTCGGATTCCTTCCTATGATGGGCGGAGTGGTTGAGCTGGTATCACGAGCTATAATGGCGGCTTTGTCTATGAAGTTTATGATCTACGAGCTTGCAAGTGCCTGCGACCCGGCAGCTTGGCTTACGACAGGAATATTCACTTTTATAGCATGGCTGTATGTAGCGCCTAAGATAGAGAGGATGTTTTCGGGGAGACAGAATGTGATTGATTAAGGAGATGTATGAGAATAAAAAGAAATTCTATGAGACAACCGGGAATGACAGGAGAAAATAAAAATAAGCTATGAGAAAGCTCTTGGAATTATGGTTCCAAGAGCTTTTTATAACCAAATGAAAGTGCCGAAAAACACCAAATGAAAGTGCCGAAAAACACCAAATGAAAGTGCCGAAAAACACCAAATGAAAATGCCGAAAAACACCAAATGAAAGTGCCGAAAAATGCCAAATAAGCTTGAATAAATGCTATAATAGTGGCCTGGATAATTAGCTATCTGCTATATAGATGGAGCAATAATGAGATTAGATAAATATATAAAAGGTATTATATCTCTTGTAAAAATGGCAGCAGAATATAAGCCTGACAGAAGCAGTACCGGAAAATACAAAGCAAGTGCCGGAATGACTAATAAGAATGATGTAAACAATAAAGAAGACAATAAAGAAAACATTATAAGACGCAGTAACGGCATAATCCCAGCAGAAGCTAAGGATATTTCTTGCGAAGACCCCAAGATCCATATCCTTTACAAATGGGAGAAGGGCGGAAAGTTCTTTGCTCCGGGAGTTCTTTTGTATGTTGAAAATGGTAAAGGGCTTCTCCATGAGGAGTACTACTATGATTATGAAAAAATGAGCTTCGGTACGCTGATGTTTAGAGATACACCTCTTTTTCAGCTTCAGGGAAGAGGGTATTATTGTCCGACATGTGAGAAGATAGTAAAAAGTGGTTATGATCTGGAGAAGACAAAAGAGTTTTCCTGTGATGCGATAAACGAAGATGGAGCTCTCTTTGAAGATGTAGTTGAGCAGATGAAACCGCTGCTGGGGCTTTTAGAAGAAGATTTTTACTGTCTTTGGGATACAAAGCTTTATCCAACTGATGGTAATGGAAATCTGTTCTGGGATTTTCCAAATGAAGATAAGGCACTACTGGGATCATGTATTTGCTATCTTGGCGACGGCAACTATGCAAGCATTATACCGCACTATACTATAGGTACACAGCCAAAGAGATTATATAATCCTGAGAGAGCTGAGTATTACAGGGATAAGAAAGGTAGCAGAGCAATTGCCTATTACATGGATGGTAATCTGACAGCGCTTATTGATGGTCATCACAAGGCTATGGCAGCAGCTATGGAACATAGAGAAGTCAGTGCGGTTGTTATTTCTAATTGCTGCTACGGTGAGGGTAAGAAAGAGAAATATCTTTCTGCTAATGAGGTGCAATTTAGACTTGAAGATCTGCCAAATGATGAACCTATATATGAATGGATTCGCGCGAGACTCGGCAGAAAGTATAGGGTGAAGAAAACCTATAAAGAGATTAACGTTACCGATGATACAGCATTTTCTTTTGACACTAAGGAACTTGCAAGGCAGTATCCAACAGTGTTTGAAAAAGGGTGTGTGGATTATTTTGGTAAAATAGATGATGAGCTGATTGACTGGCTAGTGTATGGTAAAGGTACTGGTACTGGTACAAAGATTGTCCCAAGAGCTGCCGGGGCTTCGTATCTGGATGACCTTCAGTTATTGATAAAAGCTCTTGGAACCATTAGGCATAAGAGATTTTTTGAAGTTGCTGATCATATTTTACACACAGAAGTGGATGTGGATACTTTGATCATGTGTGTTGACCAGATCGGCAGACAACTTGAAATAGGCGATACCATGGGAAGTGGCATGGATATTGATGGTATCAAGGACTACCTTATAACCTATATGGCAGAGATAGAAGATGAGTTCCCTGCTGTAGGAAAAGAAATCTTTATGATTTTATAAAAAGCGGCATGAAAATTGAGTTTTGTGCGACTTTGTTAGAGGAATGATTATGGTAAATATTATTTTTGGTATTATATTTTCAGCATGTATGCTTGGATGGCTTCTATTTTTTTCTATAAAGGGAATGATACTTGCCAAGAAGGCAATGTGTGAGCGCACTGATACTATAGAAGTTACCTGTACAAAGTGTGAGAGGACTTTTCAAGCGACAGTAAAGGATCTTATTACAACATCTCGTTTGCAGAAGAAGGTATGGATCCATACTCCCAATAAACATGTGTACAAAGTACAGAGAAAATGTCCTTGTCCTTATTGCGAGAGCGTAGAATGGGTGAAAGTTAATGTAGAGCAGCTTAGCGTTATATCACGTGAAGTGGAATTCCCTATTTTAACTAAGTACCTGGCTATTGCCTTTGTGCCTCCGCTTATTATTGGACAGCTTTTGATGCGTTTTATGTAGAAAAAAGAGAAGGTTGATCAGATTAAGTTAACATTGGAGAATTGACGTGGACAGAATAAAATCTCTTTTTACAAAAATAAAACCTTTGTATGCATATGCATGCTTTACTTCTTTTAATCTTTTGATTCATTTGATAAATTACCAGCGAGGAATATTTGGCGAATATCTGGATTATCTTCTTTACATAGCTAAGATTGCTATATGTATCTTTGTCCTAAGATCTGGAGAAAAACCTGATGATAATGCAAAATCCAAGGTGGATTTGTTATTCAGGCTGATAATAGCATGCGATCTTTTTGAGATGTTTGTTTCTTTTACCATGACAAGTCTCACGGGTCTTGCGCTGTGGATGTTGATAGGTCTTTTAGTGATCAAATTTGTACTAGACTGGACAGTCTATGCAAGGATCAGCAGATATACGCAAAGAGGATTTTTATGGTATTTTGGAAACGTTGGATGCGTTGTTTTATTTACTTTTTATCTCAAGATCGGACATTTAGCTCTTTTATATACACTTATAGTACTGCGACTGCTCATAAAGGTATATGTACTTAGGAAGCCTCAAATGCTTGCGTTAGAGAGTGCAAGCGCAGATAAAGCAGAAACTGATATGAAGGCAGAGGCTAAGCTATCCAAAACATGGAATAAGATTGCGCTTGCGGTTACAGTTTTATTAGCTTGTGTATTCTTGTTTCTAAGATATGGAAGAGTTCCTGGCCAATATGAACTTACAACTCAAAGTGGTAAACAGACAGTTAGATCTTCTTCAGAGCGTTTAGAAATAATTTCAGATAACAGGGAAGAGTATTCGCTGACCAACTGGCTTCCTGAATGGACCGGCTTTCACATGGAATGGTACGGTCTTGCAGATTCTGAAACAGGTGATAAGACTGGAGCTGTTTATAGGAATGAACTGATCTTTGATGAGTCAGGTATTGCCTGGGACTATGCCGGACACTTTATTGATACAAATGGAAATGCGGTGATTACGGTATCTCCTTTGGTAATGGAAAGACGGACAGGTAGAATGAATCTGCTTATATACGCTTTTGATGAATACCTGAATGAACGCCGCTATGATGGGGATTATCATTCATACCTGGAGTACAGTTCTAACCTTGAATGGGAAGGGAAGACTGTTCTTGAAGGCAACATCCGTATGTACCGCCGCGGTGATTTTCACGACCATGAGAGTGCATATTTTGAAAATCATATCGCCCCTTTTTACTCTGAAGCTAAGGGTGCCTACGGATTTATTAACGACCAAGGAAAGATTATAGTAAGCCCGGATTATGTCAGCTATTATGATTATGATAGCGATTATGAGTATGTCACCCTTACTAAAAAGTTCTCCAGTGCAAAAACGATTGTGAACAGTAATGGAGACTTTATTCTTGGCAGGTTTAACAGCTGGGATTATATAGTTTCAAGTTCTGACAACAATCTTATTTTTGCTAAAAAAGATAATGAAGTAGAGCTATATGATCATGAAGGCAGCAGATTAAATGCTGATAGCTTTTATCCTGATCTTGGAAAATATATGTATACAGGAGATATAGTAGTACTAACAAAGAGAATCTCATCTGACGGTCATATATACTCGGCGGTTGTCCTTGATAAAAGAGGAGAAGAGTTGTTCGATGCTGGAGGCTATGATGAATTCTATGGCTATGAGGACGCTTCCGGTAGCGTTGAATATGTTATGGCCAGGAGAGAATCGAATGATAATTGGGTGCTTCTTTCAAAAGATGGAAACAAGGCTGCAAATAAGGAATTTAGCGAGATTCAGGTTCTTGATGATAGTGCTGTTTATGAAAGACCACTTGTAGTTTCTGTGGACTCAGTGTCAGGTAAAGTTTCGATCATTTATTTTGACGGAAGAGTTATAGATTCAGAGTATCAGTACTTTGGCTATAACAGCGATTATAAGCTGATAATTGTAACTAAAGTTGATAGTGATGGATACCCATTATATAATTACCTGGGTCTTGATGGGGAACTTTTATATGCCAGATGGACCTATAGAGAATTGAAATAATATACATTTTTGAATCAAAGATTCAAAAATGCAGCAATAGAGCCAATTGAGTTCGACTTCGTCGAAGGCTCTATTGCCAACCGATTCACTAAATCACGAAACACGCAGTAAATGCGCGTTTCTGTAATTTAAATTCAAGAAGTCATGACTGTTTGAATGAAGTGAAAAAGTCATAGAATACAAAAAACGATGTTGGCAATGCGCCTTCATCGTTTTTTATTTAAGAAAATCATTTTGATGATCAACCTGATTAAAATTATAGCCACGTCTTATCATGTCAGAAGCCTTAAGGGCTACCAGATTGATATCTGAATACATGGTCTTTGAAATTCTACTTACATCCATTCCCTGATAGATGCATTCAAGGATCTCATCATCTGGAAGGGATATTTCTGCAGCAAAAAGATTGGCCTCGTACTCCATGCGGCTAGTCTGCATATCGAAGAGATTGTACTCTGCAAAAGCCTTGGCAATGTCTCTGTGGAGACGGTCGTGGCCGATCTCGTGCAGGATGACGATGTTGTAGATTTCTGGAGCGAGGTCTTCTTTTATGAATATAAAAGGTATATCTTCAATAACCTGATACACCCCTTTTTGCTTCTTGAATGGAACAGGTCGTATCTCTATGCCAAGATAATCGGCAAGAGAAGCCGGATCTGATGTTCCGGCTTCTTTTATCAGTTTATGCGCCTGCTCGATTATATGATCGTTATCGTAATACATAGTCTTTATTATTTTGTATGGTGCTTCTTCTTAGCTTCAACGTAGGCCTGCTGCATAGAGAGCATGAGAACATCCATGTCTTCTTCGTCCATCTTGCCGCCTGAAAAAAGACTTGTGAGTTCAGCTACAAGACGCTTTGCTTCAAGCTTCTCCTCAACTTCTTCAGAACTTATAAGGAATCTGTCATCATCTGCAACAAGGTCAGCGGGAGTTACGCCAAGTACATCTGCGATCCTGCGCAGCTGATTGGATGTACGTGGAATGCTAAGATCTGTCTCGTAAGATGAGATAGTTCTCTGGGCAACACCTGATGCCTCTGCAAGTTCTGTCTGGGAAATTCTGCGTTCTTTTCTGATTGATTTAAGTTTTTGTCCAAATGACATGTTTTTTCTCCTCTGGGATGTCCTCTTATATTTGTAATAGCAAAATAAATGCTAAAAATATTGACATTAGCACAGTAACATCATAGAATAAAATTGATGAAGTTGAAATGCTAAAACCATCATACAGTATTGGAACGCATTTAGCAAGTAAATAATACGTAGTTGAGGTATTATATGGATCAAAACAAAGTATTTGTGAAGAAGACAACCAGTGCACGAGGCACAGTTACTGGTGACAGGAAGGTATATGTGGAGGTCGAAGCCACTTTTACCAAGGACGGATTCCTGCGTCCTGTCTGGATCATATGGGAAGATGGAACCCGGTATATGATAGACAGAGTCAGAAGCTGCAGAAGAGCGGCAAGCCTTGCTGCTGGCGGATGCGGGATCATGTATGAGTGCATGATAGGGGGGAGGCAGATACATCTTTTTTATGAAGAGAACTATAAATGGTTCGTTTGCAGGAACTGATTTTTTTGAAGACGATATTTTGAAAAGTAAGCAAAAATAATGCTAATTAATTTGCAGCAGGCTCAAGGTGATCAGATCAAAATTTTTGAAACCGGACATTCAAAAATCACTGTGATTTGACCGCCATTCTAAAGCAGAGCCCTGCTGCATTTTTGTATATGTAAAAATGTAACTATTTATGAGGAATTTTAGAAGATTTTTTATTATAAGTTGCCAAATCAAAAAAATTAGAGTATAGTTCTGACTTGTACAAAGCAAAAAATACTTGTACAAAACTATTTATATGACGTAAGGGTCAAAAGTCATTTCGATTCGAGCTTGCTCGAAATCGAATATGAATTTATGACCCGCAAAACATGAGCAAAGTAGCACGTAGTGCGGATTTGCGAATGTTTTAGGATTGTGAGAGTTTCGAAGAAACGGAACAATCCGTTAGTCATAAGGTGTCAAAAGGAACTTTTGACACCTACCTCATTTATATAGAAGAAACACATATTTTGATGTGAAAAACTAATAATAAATTGTAGCTCGTGGCTGCAGAAAGGTTATTGAATGGCAGGAAATAAACTACTCATCGTTGAGTCACCAACCAAGGTCAAGGCTATTAAAAAGTTTCTTGGAAGCGGTTATGACGTTGCGGCGAGCAACGGACATGTAAGAGATCTTCCCAAATCACAGATGGGAATAGATATTGAGCATGGTTATGAGCCAAAATATATAACTATCCGCGGCAAGGGAGACTTGCTGGCAGATCTTCGTAAGAAAGTCAAGAAAGCAGATCACATATATCTCGCAACTGACCCTGACCGTGAAGGTGAGGCTATCAGCTGGCACCTTATATCAGCTCTTAAGCTTGAAGGTGGTAATAAGAAGGTATCTCGTGTAACTTTCAACGAGATCACCAAGAATGCGGTTAAGGAAGCACTCAAGCACCCAAGAGATATAGACATGAATCTTGTTGATGCCCAGCAGGCAAGACGTGTTCTTGACCGTATCGTGGGCTACAGCATTAGCCCTCTTTTATGGAACAAGATCAAAAGAGGTCTCTCCGCAGGTCGTGTACAGTCAGTTGCACTTCGTATCATCTGCGACAGAGAAGATGAGATTAACGCATTTATCCCAAAGGAATACTGGAGTCTTGATGTAAACCTTGGAGTATCAGGCGAGAAGAAGCCTCTCGTTGCTCACTACTATGGTGAGGGTGATGAGAAAAAAGAGATAGCATCCAGGCAGGAGCTTGAGGCACTTGTAAAATCTCTTGAAGGCGCAGAATATAAGATAACACAGATCAAAAAGAGCGAGAGAACCAAGAAGGCTCCACTTCCATTTACTACATCAACACTTCAGCAGGAAGCTTCAAAGGCTCTCAACTTCAGCACACAAAAGACAATGCGTGTTGCTCAGCAGCTCTATGAAGGAATTGATATCAAGGGAAGCGGTACAGTAGGTTTGATCACATACCTTCGTACTGATTCAACACGTATCGCTGATGAGGCAATGGCTTCAGCAGCAGGATACATAGAAGAGAACTTCGGCAAGGAATATCTTGCAGAAGGCGAAGCTAAGAATAAGAACGCTCAGAAGATACAGGATGCTCACGAAGCTATCCGTCCTACAGACGTAAACAGAACTCCTGTTGTAGTCAAAGAGTATCTTTCAAGAGAGCAGTTCCGTCTCTACCAGCTTATCTGGCGCAGATTCATGGCTTCACGTATGGCACCTGCCAAGTATGAGACAACATCAGTAAGAATTGATGCAGGAACTCATCGCTTTACAGTAGCTGCATCCAAGACTGTATTTGATGGTTTCATGAACGTATATACAGACGATGAAGATCAGATCGAGAAGAACTCACTCATGAAGGGAATTGATGAAAATTCAGTTCTCAAGTTCGATTCATTTGATCCTCAGCAGCACTTCACACAGCCCAAGGCTCACTATACAGAAGCATCACTCGTACATGACCTTGAGCAGCTTGGAATAGGACGTCCTTCAACCTACGCTCCAACAATCGGAACGATCCTGGCACGTCACTATATCTCCAAGGACGGAAAAAATCTTTTCGTAACAGACCTTGGACTTGCAGTTAATAAAGTTATGAACGATCAGTTCAGTCAGATCGTTAATGTTAACTTTACAGCTAACCTTGAGACACTCCTTGACGGAGTAGCAGAGGGAACAGTTAAGTGGAAGACCATCATCGAGAACTTCTATCCTGATCTTGATGAAGCTGTTAAAAAAGCTGAAGAAGAGCTCGAAAAAGTTACCATCGCAGATGAAGAAACAGATGTTGTCTGTGAAAACTGTGGTCGTAACATGGTCATCAAGTATGGTCCTCACGGTAAATTCCTGGCATGTCCCGGATTCCCGGAGTGCCGTAACACAAAGCCTTACTTCGAGAAGATCGGCGTAGAGTGCCCAGAGTGCGGTAAGGACGTTGTTATCAAGATGACAAAGAAGGGCAGACGCTACTATGGCTGTCTTGGATTCCCGGATTGCGAATTCATGTCATGGGCTAAGCCTTCCAAGACAAAGTGTCCTACCTGCGGCGGCTATATGGTTGAGAAGGGCAATAAGCTTGCCTGTGCAAACCAGGAATGCGGCTATGTAATGGACAAACCAGAAGAAAAAGAATAACGAAAACATTGAAGCCGGCCAAAGCAATTTGGCTGGCTTTTTTAGCGGCGTAAACCATGCGCAGGAATTGGCCTACTCCAATAACTTCGCTTAAGCGTACAGTGGAGGCGAAAAAACGTCAATTGTCAGAACATTAATATAAATTGTTGCATTTGTGTGTTTTATTTGGTTGAATTTGCTTGAATATATGTTTATAATAGTAAAGGATTTAACTGTATAATCTGTTATATTTATGCAGATTCAAATACTCCTTGAAAACATAACATTCTTTACATAAAAGAACTTGATATTTATAAACTGACTCTTGGCCCTTCTTAGGCCTGAAAGGATTTACTCATGAGTAGCGTTCAGCTTCTAGATAAGACTCGTAAAATTGGTAAGCTTCTTCATAATGTTAATTCCGGCAAAGTAGTATTCAACGACATCTGTGATGTTCTTGGAGAGATTCTTCTTTCAAACGTCCTTGTTATAAGCAAAAAAGGTAAAGTACTTGGAACTTCCACCAGAGCAGATATTCCTGAGATAAGTGATCTTCTGATCGGCAAGGTTGGAAGCTTTGTTGATCCAATGCTTAATGAAAGACTTCTTACAATACTGTCTACTAAGGAGAATGTAAATCTTACAACCCTTGGCTTTGACATGGAAGAGTCAGGCCGCTATCAGGCTATCATTACACCTATCGATATAGCTGGTGAAAGGCTTGGGACTTTGTTCATCTACAAGGTAGCGCAGGCTTATGAAATTGATGACATCATCCTGTGTGAGTACGGAACCACAGTAGTTGGTCTTGAAATGCTCCGCGCAGTTAACGAAGAAAGCGCAGAAGAGAACCGTAAGATCGCAGTTGTTAAGTCAGCAATCAGCACCCTCTCATTTTCAGAGATGGAAGCTATCGTTCATATATTCGATGAATTAAACGGAATGGAAGGCGTCCTCGTAGCCAGCAAGATAGCCGACAGAGATGGCATAACACGTTCCGTAATAGTCAATGCCCTTCGTAAATTCGAAAGCGCCGGAGTCATCGAATCCCGAAGCTCCGGTATGAAAGGAACATATATCAAGGTTCTTAACGATGTGGTGTTTGATGAAGTTAAGAAACTCAAAAAGGAATCTAAGTAAGTATCAAAGCCAGGAGCTGCAACTCCTGGCTTTTTCTATGCCATGAAGGATTAAAGCGGCGAAAACCTAAACTATGCGCTGTTTTAAGCCGAAATAAAGGTAACGGAGTAAAGTTTTTGCAGTAATATACGATAATACGTTTATAATACTTGCATTTTACAGACAAAACCTTTATCATAAATATTGAATAATCAGATAATTTTTTACTCTTTTTGCGATAATTAATTCCATGGATGGGAGAAACAAAAGTTGCAGGAGCTGTATGCTGCAGGTAACAACGTTTTTGGGCCGCGGAATGAGCGGTAAAAAGAGGTTCATATGATTAATTCCAATGCTTTCGATTATATTAATGTTCTAGATGCAACGGCTGATGCAGCATGGATCAGAAATGAGATCATTGCTAATAATATTGCCAATGCAACAACCCCCGGATACAAAAGAGAAGATATTGATTTTGAAAATGAACTAAGACGAGCTCTTGGTTACATGAAATATAAATCACTTGATGAAAAGGTTGCAAACCTTCGTGGAAGCGAGGTTAAAGGAAGATCTTATAAAGACAGCGTCAATTATTCCTATCGTCTTGATAAGAACAACGTAGATCCTGAGCAGGAGAATATAGAACTTGTATCCAACCAGCTCAAATATCAGGGCGTAATTGCAAGCCTTAC
>CAMVNV010000090.1 GCA_947168935.1 uncultured Butyrivibrio sp.
TAAACATGTACAAGTTACATCCTGTAAATCAGTTCCATAACTCCTCTGCAGTATTGTAATATTCCATCAAAACAGGCTTTGTCAGATGATTGATCTCAACATCCATATCAACCTCATCTTTGCCAAATTTAAAGAGAGCGGATACGTTGTCCTCAGTAATATATCTTGTTTCTATGTCAAAAGAAATATCTTCTGAAAGCTCGCTTTTGCTGGCCATATTAAATCCCCAGTCTCCAAAAGCAGGCACTTCCACATGGTAAGCCTTAACATTAAAGCCTTCACTCTCAATTGTCTTATTTATGCACCAAAAGGCCTTGGTAGCATAATAAGGGCTTGTAGACTGAACAACCAGTACTCCGTCATCTGTAAGGCACCCTCCGCACATACGGTAAAAAATGTTGGAGTATAGCTTATTAAGCACTTCTGTATTTGGATCCGGAAGGTCTACAATGATGACATCGTATTTTTCCTGACAATCTTCCAGATACTCATAAGCATCCATATTTAAGATATTAAGCTTGTCGGACAAAAGACTGTTTTCGTTTATAGCCGTAACATTCTCGTTAGTACTGCAGATCCTGATCATTTCTTTATCAAGATCCACCAGATCGATCTTTTGAACTTCCGGATACTTTAAAACTTCGCGAACAGCAAGTCCATCACCTCCGCCAAGAATAAGTATCTTTTCCCTGGTAGTAACTTCGTTCATAGGTACATGGACCAGCGCCTCATGATAACGGTATTCATCCGCTGTTGAGAACTGACAGTTACCATCTATGAAAAGTCTCACGTCGTCCCTGTGCTTGGTCATGACTATCTTCTGGTACTGCGTCTGCTCTATAAGTATGACCCTGTCAGTATATAATCCGCTTTCTACTGAATTGGAAATATTGTCTGCAAGGACCATTCCAAGCAGCATGATCACAGATAGGATAATGGCTATAACACGGTATATATTTATGTAGTTAACTCTTTTACCAAACTTCCACATGATAAGCAGGGCTGCAACTATGTTCATAAATCCGCACAAAAAAGATGTTGCAAAATACCCAAGCTTTGGAAGCAGGATCAGGGGAAATGCCACCGCACCCACAAGGCCGCCAATATAGTCAAAGCTGAATATCGATGAAAGGGTAACCTTCAAGTTGTTTTCATCCTGCTCGATTATTCTGGTCATAACAGGTATCTCAGCTCCTGCAAATCCGCCTATTATAATGATCTCAAGGTACATTACAAGAGCATAGTTAGATATATAAATATTGGCCAAAAACAGGACAAGGGAGCTGATTCCGCCAATTACGCCTATTCCCAGCTCAATTGTCACAAAGATGTTGAAGAGATTTTTGGAAAAATATTTGGATATATAGGACCCAAGTCCCAGGGATGCCATATAAAGGCCAATGGTAACTGAGTACTGAAGAGTGCTATTACCCAAAAGATAAGAGCTTACTGCGCTTATGATCAGTTCATAGCACATCGAACACCCTGATATTATCAGGGTTGTCAGCATCAAGAGCCTGTACTTCTTACTCATTTAAAACGCCTTCCTCTTATTACTGAATGACACCGCTTACGATGAAGGCAACGCCCATGAATATACCAAAGATCATGATTCCTGCTGCTTCATTTTTTTCCTTAAGCTCATTACCAAAATTAAATTTTCTATTCACAAGATCAACAAGGAAGTAACCTATGATCATCGCTACAATTCCAAGACCTGCAAACATAACGGTACTTATAACACCGCCAAGAAGCTCCTGCTGCTCTGAAAGCTCAAAAGAGATGATCGCAGAGCGGATGATGTAGCCAAGAGCTGCATATATTCCAGCTGAGACCCAGCCAACAGCCTTGTTGCCCTCACGGATCTCCTTGGGAAAATCAACCGGGATCAAAAGATCAATTACGAAATAACCGATCATCATTACCACAAGTCCTACTAACAGATAAACTAAAGTTTCAAGCGCTACCATCATATTTAAATCCTCTCAATCATGTTTTTATTATTTTATTTACCGCCGCCACTGGACGATTTTCTACTGTTTATGCTTGACTGTCTGACAGAAGATGAATAGCTGTCATAATAGCCATTTCCTATATCATGAATAGTGTCTCCACTATAGGATGAGTACGCAGATGGTGTACTCTTATAAGTTGAAGAATCCGATGAATAGCTTGAGCTGTAGTAATGACTCCTATACCATCTTGTGGTGCTACTTGAACTCTTGTAAGGCGAGTTGTCAGAAGCATAATTGTATTTCCTGTTCGATATCTGGACATATACAAGACTTGCATCGTCTTCCGGATGATATATGAGGCAGTACTCTTTATCTGTAACTATCGCTATAGTCGCATCGGCCATATCATCTTCCTGAGTTACTGACTGGGTCTGACCTTCAATTCCATTAATAATATCCTTGGCAACATCATCTGTTGTTGGACCAGTCGAGTAACTAATGCCTGTATACTGGTAAACATCCGCCTTTTGATCAGCGTTACCTGTAATTGATGTTACATACGAATAGTTGTCGCTTTTACTTAGGTACTTGCTGATACGCTTAGGTATAGTCGGAAGACAGTCCTCAAAGTTTGCCAGAAAGCTTAATACCATAATGACCATGAACAATCTAATGAAAAAAGCATCAAAATTATCTTTTTTAGTCTTGACCTTTTCAAAGCCTATAACGCTTATCTCATCAAGATCGAGATATTCACCACGGGAATACTCAGTTCCATCATCCCATATTTCAACTGAAAGAGTTTTTTCCTCAGTTGCATCTTCAAATTCAACAAAATCGGCACTGTCACCTGGTTCTACGTCAACATCGCCAGAGCAGCGCTTAACAACCTGATGGCCCTTGTCTACCTCATGCCACTTTGGTCCTATTTTGCCTCTGATACTATTATCAGCTCTTGAAAGGGAATACTCTTTGTATACATCATCCACAGACAGCCATAATTCCACTTTTCCGGCAAGGAGCCTGTACTCAGTCCAGGTCTTGTTGCCATCCTCCGTGTTTTTGTAAGTGATACTTCCTATAACATGAGCTTCATAATTCTTTATTTTAAGTATTGATCCAACTTTAATATTCATCTGATCATTAACACAAGCTTATTAGTGTCCTTTGCTTATGTCCCTTTCAATTATCTGAGTTTTAATCTCTTTGGCTTCAAAAAGTTCTTTAAGTGTTTCTGTTATTCCTTCAACAACAGTATCTGTGCAGGAAAAAACATCTATAGCCGCATAACCATACTCAGGCCATGTATGAACTGAAAAATGAGATGTTGTTATCACTGCAAAATAGGTTATTCCTATAGGTTCAAACTCGTGAATACATTCCTCAACGATATTGGCCCCTACATATTCTATTGCCTTGTGAGCAGCCTCTTTAATCGCTTGTGTATCATCGATCATTTTCCCGCAGCCATAAAGATCAGCTACCAGGTGCTTAGCCATTACATATTCTCCTTACTATCATCGCGAAGCGTCGCGTAGTTATCTGTAGATAACCTTCTTGGCGATCCACATTTTATGCAAAATAAAGCGTCAGACCTATTGTAAGAATCGCAAAATCCGCAGAGCCAGTCTGGTTCATTGGTTGTTTTTGCTGCTTCTGCCTTAGTCAGAGTCGCTTCTTCAATATCCATCGGAAGATAAAAGACCGTATCTACGCCGCGTGATTTACCGCAATTTGGGCATGATCCAAAGCGTGCCTTGATCATCTTTGTGTCGCAGTATACGCAGTCCCACAAGCCTTCAATTCTTTTAGTTTCCATCAACTCTCCCTTCGCTGGCTGTTGCCTTTTCGCGCTCTCTTTGAGCTTTGGAAAAAGAACATCCGCAAAAATCCTGCCTGTAGAGGTCAAACATTTTGGAAAGCTCTATTGAACGCTTGTATCCGTTCTTTTTCTTAAAGTCAGATGGAAGAAAGATTGTCCCGTACTTATCTGCAGCTTCTCTTCCTGCCTTATTAAGGTTATCCGCATTCTTTAAAGGGCTGATAGTAAGAGTTGTGGTAAAGCCGTCAAATCCCATCTCTTTACAAACTCTTGCTGCTTCATCCATTCGAAGTTCAAAGCACTTAATGCACCTGTCTCCACCTTCAGGGCAGTCTTCAAGTCCCTTAACTGCTTCAATCCAGGCTGATGGGTTATAGTCGCCTTCAAGGAAGCTTATCTTCCTTGCGTTTCCATCAGAATTCATGCCATCAAAATTCTGCTCATCGATCTGTCTGTTATAGGATTCGATCAGCCTTTTTTCCTCTTCCACTCTCTTTTCGTACTCGCCCTGGGAAGTGATATTAGGATTATAGAAAAAGAGTGTTATGTCAAAAAACTGTCTTAAGTACTCCAGACAATATGAAGAGCAGGGAGCACAACAGGCATGGAGCAAAAGCTTTGGGTAAATCCCTTCCTTTTGCTTTTCTTCTATATATTTTTCAAGTTCTTTAGCGTAATTTTCTTTATTCATATAATAAGATCATTCTATATTAAAAGATATTTTTTACTTCGTTCCAAAAATCAAACGTTTTTGCTATTCAAGAATAAACGTTTTTCCATCACCGTGCAAGCTCCCAGAATGCAACAGCGCTTGCTGCAGCAACGTTTAGTGAGTCAACTTCATGGGCCATTGGGATTATGACTTTATAGTCTGACATGGCTATCGCTGCATCAGAAAGACCGTCGCCTTCATTACCCATGATTATGGCAAGCTTTTCTTCCTTTTTAAGGCGCTCATCGTCAAGCTTTATTGAATCTTCTTTTAATGCCATAGCAGCTGTTTTAAAGCCCTTTTCATGAAGAAGGTCAAAGTTCTCCTTTACAAGGCCAGCCTGCCTCTCCCTCTCATCATTATATTCATCCTCATTAGAATCAAGATAAGTCCAGGGAATCTGGAATACATTGCCCATGCTGACCCTAATGGCTCTTCTTGAAAGAGGATCGCAGCATCCCTTTGTAAGAAGGATTGCTTCTACATTGAAGGCTGCAGCACTTCTGAATATGGCGCCTATGTTAGTGGGATTAACTACCGTATCAAGGATCGCTATCCTGGTGCAGCCATCGATTATGTCTATGACGCTTTTAAGATCTGGCCTTCTCATTACGGCAAGTATCCCGCCTGTTAAGTTATATCCCGTTATCTTTGAAAGCTCCATTTGCTCTGCAACATATATCGGAATATCACCTTCTTTATCTTCTTTATTATCTTTAACTTCTTTATCTTCGCTATTATCAGCCTTGTTGTTACTACCTGATGCCACCAGTTCAACAACTCTTTTATACTCATCAGAATCAAGCTTTTCTTTTTCCAAAAGGACGGATTCCGCTTTACATCCAAATAAAAAAGCCCTCTCGATAACTTTAAGGCTCTCCGCAATAAAAACTCCGCCATCAGGTTCATAATAATGGCGAAGCTGTGATTCGTTAAGATCCTTATAAACTGACAAGCACTTGTCGTTTATATCTGTAATATTTATATACTGCAAAACTCACCTCGTTTTTACGCAATATGCAGGACTGACACCTATCAGCATCAGTCCTGCAAGTTTACACATTCATTTAACAATAATGATTATCTTATTCAGCCCCTATAAGTTCGCTTCTATCTCTACTTTCGATAGACTTTATGAATTTCATTATTTCATTAAAATCAGTAATAACCTTTTCGGAAGTACCATAATCAACGAACATAGCAGGTGCTGTCATAATACCATACTTAATAGCCAGTTCTCTTCCTTCATCTTCAGAAGCATTCAGGATTGAATACTCAAAGTTTCTTCTATCCAGAGCTTCTTTTGCCATACGACATCTTGGACAGTCTGTTGTTGTAAGAAGAGTTATCTGATCATCAGTTACATAGACGCCTGGCTCATCACTGTTTTCTTCAATGATCTCCAAAACAGTATCGGATTTTGAAACGCTGCTCCCTGAAAGGAGGGATGCAAAGTTTTCTCTTGCAACCTTAGCCTGCTCGAATTCCTTCTCAATAGCATTCTGAGTCTCATCCCTGTTTTTGTCAACACGGTTAAGGATATCGGATGCGCTCTTACTTACTATGCGGCTCATGTTATAAGTCCTTCTGTCTTCAAATTCCTGAGCCTTACCTGCATTCCAGTTGCTTACAGGACGGTAATAACCTGTGATTCTGGAATAAGTCTCAGCCTTGCCGCCGCATACAGGACAGATACTGGTCTCACCGTTAATATATCCGTGATCTTCACAGATGGAATATGTAGGTGACAGTGTAAAGTATGGAAGCCTGTAGTTTTCAGCAATTGTCTTAACAGACTTGGCTGCCTGCTTCCAGTCAGGAAGTCTTTCACCAAGAAAAGCATGGAATACAGTTCCGCTTGTATACTTGCACTGAAGGTCATCTTCCTTATCAAGGGCATCAAAGATATCATCAACTGAGCCAACCGGAAGGTGTGATGAGTTAGTGTAATAAGGTGTCTCGCCACTTCTTCCTGCTGTAATGATATCAGGATAATTTCTCCTGTCCATACGAGCCAGTGTATAGCAGGTGGACTCTGCAGGAGTTGCCTCAAGGTTAAACAGGCATCCGTACTGCTCCTGATAATCAGAAAGCTTATTTCTCATAAAGTCGAGAACTTCGCCTGCCCACTTAAGTGACTTCTCTGTTGTGAGGTCTTCGCCGATCCATCTTGCATTAAGACATGCTTCATTCATTCCTACAAGGCCAATGGTTGAGAAGTGGTTCTTAAATCCTGCCTTAAGATATACCTTGGTATAAGGATAAGCACCCTTATTAAGATACAAGGTTACTACTCTTCTCTTAATATCAAGGGATCTGGCAGCAATATTCATTGCATACTCAAGTTCCTTGTAGAAATCTTCTTCAGTTGCAGAAATATATGCTATATGAGGAAGGTTTATAGTTACAACACCGATCGAACCCGTATTTTCACCCGCACCGAAGTTACCGCCATTTTGTTTTCTAAGTTCGCGAAGATCAAGGCGCAGTCTGCAGCACATAGATCTTACATCAGATGGCTTCATATCTGAATTGATATAGTTGGAAAAATAAGGTGTTCCATACTTAGCAGCCATCTCGAACAAAAGTCTGTTGTTCTCTGACTCAGACCAGTCAAAATCTCTTGTGATGGAATATGTAGGAATAGGATACTGGAAACCTCTTCCGTTAGCATCACCTGTGATCATGACTTCAAGGAATGCCTTGTTGATCATGTCCATCTCGCGCTTGCAGTCGCCGTATGTGAAATTCTGCTCCTTGCCGCCTACGATAGCTTTCTGAGGAGCCATATCTTCAGGCACAGTCCAGTCCAGAGTTATATTAGAGAAAGGACACTGACTTCCCCATCTGCTTGATACGTTTGCACCAAAAACAAAGGACTGCATGCACTGCTTAACCTCTGCATAAGAAAGGTTGTCTGCCTTAACAAAAGGAGCAAGATATGTATCAAAAGAAGAAACAGCCTGAGCGCCTGCCCATTCGTTCTGCATTATTCCAAGGAAATTAACGAGCTGCATAACAGCTGTTGAAAGATGCGATGCAGGACTTGATGCGATCTTGTTTGGAACACCGCCAAGACCATTCAGAAGAAGGTCCTTAAGTGACCATCCAGCGCAGTATCCTGCTGCCATTCCCATATCATGAATATATATTTCACCATTACCGCCATCTACCTGGCACAGTGCTCTTATTTCAGGATCATATATATTTTCCCACCACATCTTGGTGATCGCTTCTGACTCAGCAAGGATCGCTGCACCCATTGTGCCGCCAGCTGTAGAAGCGTTCTGATTCTTAATAATGTCCATAGCCTGACATGGATCTGCGTCAGTTGCATCATCAGCACTACCAAGTGATCCGTCAACCATACCTACGGCAAAGTTCTTAACCTCTTTGGTTATACCTCTGATAACCTTATGAGTCTGTCTATAAAGAATAAATGATCTTGCAGCAGTATAATAGCCGCCCCTCATAAGAGCTGCTTCTGCCGCATCCTGAGCCTGTTCGACAGTAACACGAAGATCCTTATCAGCACTGTTAACATAAAGGTCAACAACTGCTGCCCCCGTAAGAGTCTTTAGATCTTTGTCAGTATACTCAGCCTTTACTGATTCCAGAGCCTTCTGCATAGCCGCGGTGATCTTGGTCTCATCAAATCTCACCTGTGTTCCGTCACGTTTTACGATAGTGTTGATCATTGTAAACCCCCTTATAAATTTAAACAGTCCAAAAGGCAGAAACGGCCCCTATAAGATGTAAGCCAGCTCTGTCAGTCAGTCTGCCTCCAATCACACACATATTCTTTTGCTATACTTTCTTTCGTATCGATAAGCCTTTGGTTGGTACTTCCTCTGTACAGACACTCTTCGGATTTAAGATCAATTTCAAACCTTCCGTCCACAAGAACATCTGTCTCTCCAAGAAGCTCTACTGCCCCTTCGGGAGCCTTTCCTTCCATGATCTCTTCGTAGGTATATCCTGTATAGCACCATACAGAAAGTCCCATATCATGGCAGGCTTTAGCAACATACGCTGCACTTTGTGCCTGCATAAAAGGATCTCCTCCGGATAGCGTAACTCCGTCAAGATGCTTAGTACTTCTGATCATCTCTATCAGCTCATCAGGTTCTATGGATTCGCCACCGTCCAGGTCCCAGGTGTCCATATTCTGGCAACCCTTGCAGTGATGAATACACCCCTGAAAAAAGACTACAAAACGTATACCTGGTCCATTGACCAGTGAATGTTTGATCGTTCCGGCTATTCTCATTGTTGTTATTATCAGTGAAAAAAATGTAAACGAAATAAAATGAATTTATATCCAATATCCCCACACAAATTATACCACTATATATTGTGTTTGCAAAAGATATTTTTTCCACAAAATGTGGTTTGCTAGATTTTACGCCACTTTGTGAAGTGAAATATTTATTTTAGGGTATACTTATTAGATTCTTTTAAACACTTTTCACAAATATGCGGAAATTCGTTTTGGGTACTTGATTTTTTCTGTGTTATTATATGACGTGAGGATTATGATCGTAATCTGATCTTCAGCAGGTATCAAAAATAGCTTATATACCTGCACACAAAATATAGGGATAGTATTTCGGGGGAATATACAATGATTTCATTTCTTACAGATCTTTTTACCAACAAAGTTTTCGTATCCGCCGGCTCAGGTTGGTTCATTGCTCAGCTTGTCAAAGTAATAATTGATTCTTTACGTGACGGTTTTAGCGTTAAGCGCCTTGTAGGCGGTGGCGGCATGCCAAGCACACATTCATCTCTCGTTACAGGACTTTTTATTTCTACAGGTATCGTATACGGCGTTTCTTCTTTTGAATTTGTTATCGCATTCTTCTTTGCAATGGTTGTTATGTACGATGCAATGGGCGTTCGCCTCACAACAGGAAAAGAGGCCTATATCCTCAACAAGCTCAGAGAACGAGATCTTGCTGATAATAAAGAACCTCTTTACGATAAAATTCTTGATGAAAAGATGGGACATACATTTCCTGAGATAGTCGCCGGTGTAATAACCGGTACTATATGTGCTTTAGTAGTATGTCTGGTCATCCTTTAATATCATTCATTAATATGATCCCAGCCCTGTGAGATTATAGTGCTGACATGCTCGTCCGCAAGGCTGTAGATTATATTTCTTCCGTCACGCTTTGCTCCCACTAGTCCTGCCTGTCTAAGGAGCTTAAGTTGATGAGATATGGCTGACTGTGTCATGCCAAGATCATCAGCAAGGTCATTAACGTAGCAAGCGCCTTCTGAAAGTCTGAACATGATGCGAAGTCTTGTAACATCTCCGTATGCCTTGAACAGATCTGCAAGATCTAAAAGCTTTTCATCATCTGCATTTATGTTCTGGGGTATTTTGAAATGTTCTGCCATAATAATTCTCCATTTCCTTATCTATAACACTATCGATGTAGACTGTACCATTTATAGTCACACCATATCCATTATCTCTTTTTACAACTTCTTTACGAAGAGAGCTCGGATAGCATTTATAACTGCAATAATAAGTACGCCTACATCAGCGAATACCGCAAGCCACATATTTGCAATACCAAGTGCTCCAAGTATCAGACAGAGCACTTTTACGCCGATTGCAAATACTATATTTTCATAAACGATACTCATACACTTACGCGATATTTTTATTGCTTTTGCTATAAGTCTTGGATCATCGTTCATAAGAACTACATCTGCAGCTTCTATTGCCGCATCCGAACCAAGAGCTCCCATGGCGATTCCTATATCTGCTCTTGAAAGTACAGGTGCATCATTGATTCCGTCACCAACGAAAGCGACCTTACCATCTTTACCATTTTCATTAATGATTCTTTCAATCTCAGATACCTTATCTCCCGGAAGAAGTTCACTTCTGACTTCGTCAAGTTTAAGGCTTTCTGCAACTTCCGTAGCAACAGCTTTGGCATCGCCGCTAAGCATGATAGTCTTTTTGATGCCGCTTCCCTTAAGAGACCTTATCGCATCGCCTGACTCTGATTTTATCACATCAGAGATCAAAATGTGACCTGCATATTTATCATCAATTGCAACATGCACTATTGTGCCGGTATGATGACATGGTATAAAGTCGATTCCAAGCTCTTTCATGAGCTTTTCGTTACCTGCCGCAACCTTCTTGCCATCAACTATTCCCGTTACGCCCTTACCGCTTATCTCCTTAATATCAGTTACAAGCTTTCTATCTATATCCTTACCAAATGCCTTCTGAAGGCTCTTACTGATAGGATGTGAAGAAGCACTCTCAACATGTGCTGCAAAATACAAAAGCTCCTCGTCTTGAAGCTTTGAATGATGAATTCCGTTAACTTCAAATACGCCCTTTGTAAGAGTTCCTGTTTTATCAAAAACAACAGTTCTAACCTTTGACAGCATCTCCATATAGTTGGAGCCCTTTATAAGTACGCCTTCTCTGCTTGATCCGCCAAGTCCGGCAAAAAAGCTAAGAGGTATACTAACAACAAGAGCACAAGGACAGCTGATTACAAGGAAGGTAAGCGCCCTGTAGATCCACTCAGGCCACATAGGATCAAGTCCCATGAAAAGCATCCTTACAAGTGGGGGAAGGATTGCAAGCACAAGAGCACTGTATACAACTACAGGAGTATAAACTCTTGCGAACTTAGTAATGAACTGTTCTGACTTAGACTTTCTTGAACTTGCATTCTCAACAAGATCAAGGATCTTGGAAGCAGTAGATTCATCAAACTCTTTAGTAGTCCTTATGCGAAGGATACCCGACATATTGATGCATCCGCTAAGTACCTCATCGCCTTCTTCTACATCAGTAGGAATGCTCTCACCCGTAAGAGCACTTGTATTAAGAGTAGATTTGCCTGATTCTACGATTCCATCGATTGGAATCTTCTCGCCAGGCTCCACAACTATAACAGTTCCAGCTTCTACCTCATCAGGATCAACCTTTTCAAGGCTTCCATCCTCATTTTCTATATTAGCGTAGTCAGGTCTTATATCCATCAGCTCTGAGATATTGCGCCTTGACTTACCTACAGCCACGCTCTGGAACCACTCTCCTATCTGGTAAAAGAGCATAACCGCAATCGCCTCAGTATATTCGCCCTTACCCATGATAGCTACGACTATAGCTCCTATGGTTGCTACAGCCATAAGAAAGCATTCTTCAAAAGGCTGACGGTTTATAATACCCTTCCAGGCCTTTAAAAGGACATCATATCCAATGATAAAGTATGGAATAAGGTAATATATAAACAGCGCTATTCCTTCAAATGGGAGGAATAATCCTGCTATCATCATTATTGCTGATATTATGATCCTGATAAGTGTCTTTTTCTGTTTCTTGTTCATAAGCTTTCCTTCTAGACCGCACCTTTATGTATCTTTGATCACCTCAAAACGGTCAATTCCAATCAGCCTTCTCTTTTTTACCCAAAATACGAAGGCCTTATATTTCAAAATCCCTAACACTAAGTAATTTACAAGACTTAGAATGTTATATCGCAGTCATCTTCAACCTTTTTGCAGTTCTTAAGAACCTCAGGCATTACAACAGCTGGATCTGCGCCATCTTCGAACTCAACCTTCATCTTAAGAGCCATAAAGTTAACTACAGCGTCCTTAACTCCTTCTGTCTTCTTGGCAGCATCTTCCATCTTAGCTGCACAGTTAGCACAATCAACATCAATAGCGTAAGTTTTCTTCATATCATTCCTCTTTCCGGCATGTATCGCCTCGAATTATTTTTTAAATATATGAACATTTGTTCATGTGTTGTATTTAATATACACCCGTTCATTTATTTTTGCAACTGTTTTTTACTCAAAATTTTCGTAAAAAGTTAGGGATCAGATCCAGAAATTTGGTCAAGAAAACCGGCTAAAAATAAGGCATAATCCAAATGTCGTCTAGCCTTATGCGAATTAAAGTTTTCGCTTGAAAACGGCTTTTTTTCGGTCTATTATATAAAAGTTGATTTTTTATTAAGGATGATATATGAAAGGATTTATTAGTAATGCAGGCACTTGACACAACTTTACAAAAACTCAAAATGCTATCTGATGACAACTACATGAAAGCAGTTGATGTAATTAACGGACTCCTGAGCATGCAGGGTGCTACAACAACTACTACAGTAGCTGTTAACATGAACGAAGAAGATGATGACAACCTTGATGATCTTGCTGATGATATCTTCAACAAATGTACTGCAGCCTTCGCAAGAATGGCGTAAATAATACTTCCAGATGGATCTTCGGATCCATTTTTTTATTGCAGGAAATGAAAAAATCCGCCATAAAGCGGATTTTTCAAATAAAAAGTTTATTATGTTTGAATATTAGCAATCACCTGCAAATAATCTTCATCAAAGATGACCAATCTACTACCAATCCAATTAAAAGTAATTTGACCATCTCCATCATAGGACAAGGTGTATATTTCTTTCTCGTTTCCATCTGATAAACTTTTGCTTGTAATAATATTATTATTCAGCAAGAACACTTTACCATTACTATACCCAATGATTCTTATTGAGTTATTTTTGGTATTATATAGTATTTCGCTTTCTCCGGTCTTGTAATCAAATGAAACGAGTACTTCTTTTTTCAACTTATCAGCCGGAAGGATATTACTAGGAATAATGCCAGAACCACCATATCCACTTCCGCCTTTAGTAATCTGAACTACACCAATAACTTTGCTTCCTTCAATGGCGAAGGTATACGATACACCCGATTTTTCACCGCCGCAATCTGATAACGCATCAATAACGGTTGTCATCCCATCTACAGTATATGTAAACTCCTTTTTATCATATTCCTTAGATATTACTATTTTTGTTCCATTATCATCAACAAGTTCAATACTACTTTCATCACTATAGAGCGATTTTGCTTCAACATCGCTGCTTTCAGCAAGCTGTAAACTACCGTTGTCTATATAGTAGTTTTGCGTACCGTCCGTAACCATTACTCTTTTTGTACTAGGATTCTTATATACAGTCAGGCGATCCCTGGAAGAAAGCAATGATTCTTTTTCTTGCGAATTCAAATCATAATAGAAAAGAATCATTTCTGCATCCTTTCCTTGTAATGACTTGACTACAAAATATACTCCATCATCATCACCCCAAAAACTGGTAACTCTTTGATCTTGCAGATCATCAACTCTATAAATCTCTTGTTCAGTTTCTGTTGTCAGATCATAACGCATAAGACCTGAATAACTACATCCGCCGTCAACATACATATAATGATAGAAAGAATTACATTCTATTTCATTGGGGCCAAATTCGTTAATGTAAGATATATAACCCTCAGTTGTTGATTTCATGCATCCTGTAAGCAACAACACTATGACACACAATAGTGCAAATACTTTTTTCAATAGATCATTCCTCGGCATGATTAAGCCAGAATCTGCAACTAACCTGCAGATCCTATTCATGTTTGAATATTAGCAATCACCTGCAAATTATCTTCATCAAATATAACCAATCTACTACCTATCCAGGTGTTAAATAAAAAATGCCAATATCTCCATTAAGATTATACTAACCCAAAATATGTAATCATTTTTTTATGACGAAATGCATTTTTCATCAGACAAAATACATCTTCTTTTTAATCAAATTAAAAAGGGGCACCGCTTTGCGCGATGCCCCTTTCTAGCTTAAATATTCAACTGTGTATCAGATCTTAGCGATATCTACGAGTTCAAGTCCTTCCTCGTTGTATGCATTCTCAAGACTTGATACAAGCGCCTTAGCTGTATCAAGTGCTGTGATTACATTTACGCCTGTCTCAATTGCTGTACGGCGGATAAGGAATCCGTCACGGCTCTTGTCACGCCCCTGAGTAGGTGTATCGATTACAAGGTCGATCTTGTGGCCAAGGATAAGGTCCATGACTGTAGGTGATTCCTGGTGGATGTTATTGACCTTACGAGCCTTAACACCGTTCTGGTTAAGTACATCTGCTGTTCCGAGTGTAGCATAGATGATATATCCAAGCTTCTCGTAGCGTCTTGCGATATCGATTATCTCGCCCTTATCAGCATCCTTAACTGTGATGATCATCTGCTTGTGCTTAGGAAGGCTTATACCTGCACCCAGGAAGGCTTTGTAGAGAGCTTCCTTAAAGCTTGTGCTTATACCAAGACACTCACCTGTAGACTTCATCTCAGGTCCAAGGCTGATCTCTGCTCCTCTGATCTTCTCAAAAGAGAATACCGGCATCTTAATGGCAACGTGTGATGCTTCAGGCTGTAGTCCCGGTGTATAACCAAGGTCCTTAAGCTTCTTGCCCATCATAACCTGTGCTGCAAGGTCTACGATCGGTATACCTGTTACCTTACTGATGTATGGAACAGTACGGGATGATCTTGGGTTAGCCTCGATGATGTATACTTCATCTCCTACTGCTATGAACTGAACATTGATAAGTCCTATTACATTAAGGGCTTTTGCAAGTCTCTTAGTATACTCTGCGATAGTGTCCTTAACCTTCTGAGACAGGGACTGTGCAGGATATACTGATATAGAGTCACCTGAGTGAACACCTGATCTTTCGATATGCTCCATGATACCCGGGATTACGATATCTTCGCCGTCGCATACAGCATCAACCTCTGTCTCAACACCCTGAAGATACTTATCTACAAGGATAGGATGATCCTGAGCATATCTGTTGATGATGTTCATGAACTC
>CAMVNV010000091.1 GCA_947168935.1 uncultured Butyrivibrio sp.
AGAAGGCTTAAATACTTGTTCTTTTGTGCAAAATATATAAGAAAGTATAGAGAGAAGTAATTATGAATAAAGAACAGATAAGCAATTATACAAGAAGAATATCTGAAGCCAATCCAACTCAGATGATCACAATACTCTACGAAATGACGCTGGATTACCTAAGGGATTCTAAAAAAGCTCTTTTAGACAGAGACTATGACCTATATGAAAAAGAACTAACCAGAGCTCAGAACTGCATCACAGAGCTTATAAGATCACTTAATACAAAATATGGAATAGCCAATACTTTCATGCAGCTTTATATCTTTTCCAAAAGGCACCTCGTATCTGCAGCGATAAGACGTGACATAGGATACGTTAATGACGTTATAAATATTTTTGTAAAAATGCGTGACTGCTACAGAGAGCTTGAAAAGCTCAACCAGGCAGCATCCGTGATAACTGGAGCCCAGCAGGTCTTTGCTGGTCTTACTTACGGACCTGGTCATCTGAATGAAATGGTTGCAGACCCTTATAGCAACAGGGGATACAGAGCATAAACGTAATTGCAATAATAAAAAATCACATATTAGAACTTGCGTTTCTATAATTCATTTGATAATATTGTCGCATCGAGTTCATTACGAACAAGATCACGAAATTCTTTCGTGAGAATAAATGGCATCGCCACTTATTCGAATCCCTTTATTATTATTGAGTTGGAAACGCAATTTTTTTGCGCCCATTTGTGAGGAAGAAATGAGTAAAAGGAATATTATCGCTGTCTGCGATTATGAGGCGAACTACTGCTTCAGACTAGATGAATATCTGCGCCGTAATTTAAAGCTGCCCTTCAGGATTGTAGACTTTACAAACGAAGAAGACCTGAAGTCATATGATGATGAGCTTAAACGCCAGACAATAGCCCTGGTAGTATCCCAGTCTGTATACGAAAAGGCTGGCGATGCAGGATTTGACAGGCTTCTTGTTTTAGAAGAACCTTCAAAGGATGGAAGCTATAAAACGATCGAATCGCAAGACGATGACGTCGAGATAAGATCCACACCCAAATACCAGTCCATGGACAAGATAATGCAAAAGCTCATAGATTTTTGCATGGATAAACCCGATACCTTAAGTTCAAAGCAAAGGCAGGATGAAAAGCTTACCATATACGGAGTCTATTCTCCTGTTAAAAGGTGCGGACAGACAACCTTTGCAAGAACGCTGGGAGAGATACTTGGCCGCGGCGGCAGGACGCTTTACATGAACCTTGAGCCCTTTGCAACAGACCTTGGAATACAAAAGGCGCCAGGTCAGAACCTTCAGGATCTCCTTTATCATTTTGTAAATGACAGGCAAAGGCTTTCTCTTTATCTTGAAAGAGTATGCGTAAAACAGGGAAATCTTGATATAGTTCCCCCTGCAACTTCTTTCCTTACACTTAAGGGCATTGAAAAAGAGGAATGGACGCACCTCATACAAGAAATTGAAAAGACAGGCCTTTATAAGTATCTGATCCTTGACCTTTCAGAAATTGCAGATGGCTTTACAAACATCCTTTCAATGTGCGACCGAATCTTCACCATAAGGAGAAGCGACAGTCAGTCCCTAAGTAAACTTGAAACCTATGGTAAGACAATTCGACTTTCAGGAGGCGGCCACATCCTTGATAAGAGCATGGTATTCGACTTTCCGGATAGCCTTATGGATGCAGGAAGTCAGGCAATAGAAGTTTACGTAAGTAACGTCTACGAGGCATCCAAGGAGCTTTCAAACAAGGAGGCCCTGAATGCGAGCTGAACTTGAAACATTAAAGACGGACATAAGAAAAAGACTTGTTGCCTCCATGGACATGACAAGGGATGTGAGCGATGAAGAGATCTTAGAGATGATAGACCGCGAGGTTATATCTTCCTGCAGTGAGATGATAATGACACTCTCTGAAAAAAGAATGCTCCGCTCCGAACTCTTTCATGCGATGAGAAAGCTTGACGTACTTCAGGACCTTGTTGATGATCCAACTGTTACAGAAATCATGATCAATGGCAAAGATGATATATTCATCGAAAAAAGTGGCCGGCTTTCAAAATATGATCTAACCTTTGAGTCCAAGGAAAAGCTTGAAGATGTAATCCAGAAGATAGTAGCAGGATGTAACAGAGTAGTTAATGAAGCATCACCTATTGTTGATGCAAGACTCGAAAACGGATCCCGTGTAAATATTGTACTTCCGCCCATTGCACTTAATGGACCTATAGTAACAATAAGACGATTCCCTGATGAACCCATCAATATGAAAAAGCTAATAGGCTTTGGTTCTGTCCCGGAATACATAGTCAAAGATCTTCAGAGCCTTGTAAAAGCAGGCTACAACATCTTTATAAGCGGAGGAACAGGCTCCGGTAAAACCACCTTTCTAAATGCGTTGTCAGACAGTATCCCATCTACTGATCGTGTCATCACGATCGAAGACAATGCTGAACTGCAGATTCTGCACGTTCCCAACATAGTAAAAATGGAATCCCGAAATGCCAATGTTGAAGGCTGTAGGGAGATATCTATAAGAGATCTGATCAAATCAAGTCTTCGAATGCGTCCTGACAGGATCATAGTAGGAGAAGTAAGAGGCGGAGAAGCCCTTGATATGGTCCAGGCTATGAATACTGGTCACGATGGAAGTATGAGTACAGGTCATGCCAACAGTGCTAAAGACATGCTTTCAAGACTTGAGACCATGATCCTTATGGCAATGGATCTTCCCCTTCCTGCTATTAGAAGGCAGCTCTCTTCAGGTATTGATCTTATCGTACACCTCGGAAGACTTAGGGATAGAAGCAGAAAGCTTTTAGAGATCTGCGAGGTTCCGGGAGGCCTTAATGAGGAAGGTGAAGTCAGACTCAACGTACTCTGGCAGTATGTCGAGACCGGAGAAGATAAAAATGGAAAAGTAATTGGAGAGTGGAGGAAAACTGGTGAACTCGAAAACAGGGAAAAACTTGCAGCTGCCGGACTGGTACTCCCATCGGAAGCTTAAGGAATTATTTCAAAAGCCGCAAAAAGAGGATATTCCTGCAATTGTGGCAGGTGTAGTCATACTTATGACAATCAGCTATCTTTTTTATCATTCACTAATCGTGACTGTAATTCTGGCCCCCCTCCTTGTCCCTTTTGTGGACAAGATGAGGCAGGAGCGGCTTACAAAACTAAATCATGAGATCGGGCAGCAGTTCAAGGATGTACTTGTGTCCGTATCCACAAGCCAAAAGGCTGGCTATGCTTTGGAAAATGCCTTCGTAGTTGCATATAAGGATATGAAAAAGCTATACGGCGAACAGTCACCGATATGCAGGGAACTTAGGCGAGTTTGCAAGGGACTTAAGAATAACATTGTTCTGGAAGATCTTTTGTTTGATATGGGTGAAAGAACGCAAAACTCCTACATCAGAGAGTTTGCAAATGTATTTGCTGTTGCAAAGAGAAGCGGCGGTAACATCACTCAGATGCTTGAAGAGACCGTATCGCAGATCTCAATCCAAACGGATGTGGAAAAAGAGATCGATGTAATGATAAGCGCAGGCAAGATGGAAGCAAGGATCATGGAGATCGTACCGTTTGCCATAATGGCGTATGTGGGCGTGATGAATCCTGGATTTTTTAACAGTCTTTATGGGAATTTTGCCGGAATCATAATAATGACAGTGTGCCTTGTGGTATATCTTGCAGCGTATACGGTCATAGAGAAGATCATAGCGATCAAGGTATGATCGGGGGAATGAGGGTATGAACTTATATATAAAAGCAGGGATATATGCACTTATCCTATTAGGAATAATAGTGCTGTGTATCCTTGCAAGATATGAAGAGCTTCCGGAAGGTCTTGAAGATACAGGTATATCGGGAGCTATATACAGGGCGGCAAGCTTTGTATATACCAAATACATCAGGAGAAAAAGAACTCTTGAAGTAAGCAAAATAAAGAACGATCTTAATACTCTGACGCCGACTAATAAAGGTGAGGAACAGGCAGCAGAGTACTATATTAAAAAAATAGGTCTTTCCATCGTGATAATATCAGCTGGCTGCATTCTTGCGATCTTTCTTGCATTAAAAAGTAGTCATGAAGAAATCTTAGACAGCCACACAGGCTTGTCCAGATCAGGCTATGGAGGCGTTACCAAGACTCAAAATCTTGTTGCTACTGATGAAAGCGGCGAAGAGATAGGAACCTATAATGTTACTGTCGAAGCAAGAAAGTATACGGATGAAGAACTTACAAGCATGCAAAAAGAGCTTGCTTCCAGGATGGAAAAGATAATTCTTGCAGATAATAATTCTTTAGAAGAAGTTCATTCTGATCTGAATCTAGTTAATTCTATAGAAGGATATCCCTTCAAAATTCAATGGACATCTGACCAGTACAGAATATTAGGCTTTACAGGCGAAGTCAGAAATGATGAAGTTCCGGATGCGGGAATTCAAGTTAATCTGACAGCAAAATACACAGCCCAGGACCTTACCTTTGAACAAAAGTTCAGCGTGTGGGTCTATCCGAGGATCCTTTCCAAGGAAGAAGCCAAAGATGCCTATATGCAGGAGCTCATAGAAGAAGGCAGTACAAATTCAGCGTCAGGCGTATATCAGACACTTCCTGATGAGTTTAATGATCAACACATTATCTGGAAAAAGAACATACAGGATAACAGTATGCTTCTTATGATAATGGTCCTGATAATAGGAGTTCTTTTTTACTTCATAAAAGATGAACAGCTCAAAACAAGTATTAAGGACAGAGAAGAGGAAATGATAAGAGATTATTCTCAGATCATCTCAAAGCTTGTTTTGTACCTTGGTGCCGGAATGACACTTCGCGGCATATTTGAAAAGCTTTGTATTGATTATGAAAAGAGTCTTAAGGCAGGACAGCCTAAACGATTTGCCTATGAAGAGATAAGAGTCATGGTCAATGAACTTAGAGCCGGAGAATCTGAATCAAGAGCCTATGAGATGTTTGGACTAAGGTGCAGAAGCCAGCCTTATACAAGGCTTGTTAACCTTCTTTCCCAGAACCTTAAAAAAGGTAACAGTTCGCTCCTTCCCCTTCTAAAGCAGGAAGCAACAAAAGCATCTGAGGAAAGATTAAACATAGCTAGAAAAGCAGGTGAGAAGGTTACAACCAAACTTCTTGCCCCCATGATGCTGATGCTTGGAATAGTAATGGTGATCATTATGTATCCTGCATTCACATCGTTCTAAGGTAGTACGCAGATAATTTACTGCTGTCTATAAATTAAAAAAGCTTTATTAAAAGGAGAAAACAAATGAAAAAAGTAATGGAAAACGCAAAAATGAAACTTGCAGCTATGAAGGCTGTAGCACAGAATCGCCTTGCATGCAGAGATCTTGAGGCTGCACTTGCAGATGACAACGCAGGAATGGGAACAATCGAAATTGTACTTATCATCGTTGTTCTGATCGGCCTTGTTCTTGTATTCAAGGAGAACATCAACGGAGTTCTTGAAACAGTATTCGGCACAATCGACAGTGGTGTAAGCCAGGCTGCAACATACTAATTTATTCGCAGCTGTAAGGACATGAGGTTGATCATGAATTCTAACACAGAAAGCTATTATTCTATGTCCCGGAAGAGGGATGACCAAAATGCTTCACTTACCGTCTTTATGGCTCTAATGCTTCCTATTCTTTTATCTCTTGTACTGGCGCTTTTTACAGGCGCCAGAATAAGAGCTGAAAAGATGAAGGTTGAGATAGTTACAGATATTTCAGGAAATGCAGTACTTGGCGAATATAACAGACCTCTTCGCGAGCAGTACGGCCTTTTGATGGTTGATACAGCCTATGACAAAGGTTCCCCTTCTTTGTCCAATATGACAGAAAGGCTTGATTATTATCTTAGTGCCAACACGGATGGAAACACTATATCTGCCATAGGCGAGTTCCTGCTTAATACCAGTAACTTCTCAGAATTATCTTTGGCTGAGGTCAGTGTAGGTGAATACACCTTTGCAGGAGATAACGGAAGCGCAGTAGTTCAAAGACAGATCTTTTCCTATCTTGAGTCAGAACCTGTTGAGGGACTCCTTGGTGATGCCGAGCAGGCCCAAAGTGACAAATCTGATGTTGAAGGAGAAGGCGCAGGTGGCGACGAAATTTCATTCCTGGATGAAGTTGCAGATGTGTATGAAAAGATATCAGGACTTTTTGATGAGCATGTTGATGATGACATGGAAGGCCATACAGAGGACGAACTAAATCTTGATGATGCAAAAGAAACCCAGGAGACCATGACAGATCTGGCCGGACAGGATGCGGAAACCAAGAAATTTTCGATTCTGGATCTTGTAATGCCTGCGGGGGAAAGTGTATCGGATGCAAGCTTTGATGCCGGATCCGTCTACACAGGAAGAAGCGATAAGCTTACAGGAACAGGTCTTTCAGATGATTTTGATGCTAATCTTTTTGAAAACTTTGGACTTTTTAATGTATACCTTTTCGAAAAATTTGGATATTACAAGCATGCAAAAGAAGGATCTCACCTTCAATACGAGATTGAATATCTTATAGGAAAAAAGACATCTGATAAAGGCAATCTTGCTGCAGTAGTATGGTGGCTTCTTGCTATAAGATGCGGAATTGATTATGTTTATGCACTTAATCTGACTACAAAACCAGGAAGATTTGTTAAGTCAATACTGGAAATATGCGCACTTATACCGTTCATACGAGAAGCTTTGCAAGCAATTGTAATGATCTTTTTACCAGCGATCCTTGCTTTTATCGAAGCAAGAAACGATGTAGCAATGCTTATGTCAGGCGGTAAAGTCCCGATCCTTAAAACGGATGATACCTGGAAGACAGATATTTGTTCAGGCCTTCACGGAGTTGTAGGTTCTAATTCATATGGACCTGAGTATAAGGGATATCTTCTTATACTGATGCTACTTCACGAAGCTATCGGATCCGTTGATGAAGAGACTAAGCGCATGATGGACATCATGGAGCTTGATGTTCGTAAAGTTAGCGGATATGAAAACTTCAGAATAGATGGCTGTATTGACTGCTTTAAAGTCACAGCATCATTTGATGGTGAAAGCGGAAATTCCTATGAGTTTACCAGATATTTTGGATATGAAGAAGCTCCTAAGTAATGTCTTATGTACAAAGAGGTAAAGAGCAACAAAAAGTGAGGATGATAATGAAGCACTTGGGGATGTCCTTTTCGGACAAACTAAATAATCTTATAAAAAACAAAAAGCATAAGCCTCTCCGGGCAGAGCACAAAAGGCCAAAAAGGATATCGCCAGGTGCTGCCATTACACTTGAGGCATCGCTCCTTATTCCTCTTTTCCTGATGTTTTTTGTAACAGTATTTTCTCTTTTTGAGATGCTTCGGTTGCAGAACGCAGTTGAGATGGCTCTTCATCAGACAGGTAATGAGATATGTCTATTGCGATATGAAGCAGACATGGTCTATCAGTTTGGTGAAGATGTCTTAAACACAGGAGATGAGAGCGACACCATATTTAATGACCTTGCCCAGATACCGGCTGAATATAAAACTGCTGGCAGAAATGTATTTGATGCTGGCGTTACGTATCTGATGGTACAAACTTACCTGTCTCCTTCCAGTATCTTGGATACTCCGATCCTTTCAGGACAGATAGTGGTGGTTCCCCTAAACCTTACAAAAGAAGGTGAAGTAGGCCTTGAAGCGGTCTATTCCACTCACCCCTATTTTACCTGCTTTGGTCTTGGGGATATCAGAATGGAAGCCAGATACTACGGCCATGACTGGTCTGGATTTGCGGTCGCCTCTTCTGAAGAGGAAGAAGATGAAGAGGAAGATATTGATGTCTATATCTCGAGAAAAGCCGGATCGGTATATCACATGGATAAGGGATGCACATATCTGACAAGAAACATTTCAAGCTGTCCTTACGCTGTTATTGATGAAAAAAGAAATAAAAGCGGAGCTATTTATTATCCATGCAAAACCTGCGGCGGAGGAACAGGAACAGTTTACTTTACTGCTTATGGAACAAGATACCATAGCAGTCTTGATTGCAGTCAGCTTACAAGGGATATCATTACCCTGAAATTGGAGACTGCCAAGGGACAGGGGTATACGCCGTGTTCTAAATGTGCACATTGATTTGAAGATTTTTAGGAGATTAACATGCTTTTCATAATACTTATGATGCTGATACTGCTTGTATCAGGAATCTATGATATCAAAAATAAAGCCGTATCAATGAAGGTTCTGATCATTGCCGGAGTAGTATCACTTGTTTGCGGAATCTGTCAGCTATACTATGGCACAACTATTTATTCCGAGATCTGTTCTCTTATTCCGGGAGGAATAGTTCTTGCACTGGCCTACCTGTCCAAAGAACAGATCGGCTACGGAGATGGTCTTATGATCCTGGCACTTGGTCCTGTATTTGGACTTATCAATGTTATCATCGGCCTTTGCGCTGCATTTGTGATATCAGCCTTATTTTCAATAGTACTTCTGATATCCAAGAAGGCCGGGAAGAAATCAAGCCTTCCATTTCTTCCATTTCTGACAGCGGGAATGGGGGTTGTCTGTGTGCTCTGCAGTATCTGATTTTCATCAAAAATATAAAACAAATAAAAGGATCAGGAAGATACAAAAAGCTTATCTCACAATTGAGCTGGCACTTATTTTCCCAATTATCCTTCTTGTCATAGTCCTTGTCGTTCACTGGGGATTTATGATGTACGACAGAGTCATAATGTCGCAGGATGCATATCTTCTTGCTCTAAGGGGAGCTGTTATTTCGGATGAGGAGCCTGAACAATATGCTATGGAAAACAGCGACTGGCAGTTTGGAGGTTGGTATTTTGGAAGCCCTACGCCATCAGTCCAGACATCGAGCGACTGGCTTTTTAATACAGTTGAAGTAACGCTTTCCATGGAGACCTATCATGGGGGAACAAGCTATTACAGCATTAACCCTCAGGGAAAATGGGCATCATCCATATCCTGGAAAGCTGATTACACAAGGCCTTCAAAAAGAGTGAGACTTTTTACAAGGGCATATGACCTGTACAAGGTATTTACATCAGAATGAGCTAAGTAGATTTAGAGGAGATAAAAGTATGAATTATAATATCCGTTACGAAAGAGATCTTTCGCATAATTATATAGTTATGGATCTGGGGGACAAGGACACAGGAGATTACAGATACAAAATGCTGGAAGCGCAGAAGACTAAAGGACTTATGGCCTGCAGTGTCAGAAGCATCAATTCTGATTCATTCCTGTACTACGAAGCAGATGGTCTTAGAAGTATTGGGGACAGATTTGCAAGCAGGGGAATGAATGCACAGCAGCTTTTGGAATTTTTTGCAGATCTGGAGAAGGTATGTCAGGATATGTCAGAGTATCTTCTGGAGGAAGACAGTCTTGTAATGACCATGGACACTGTTATGGTCAATCTTGTAGATGGGCATTTCCGTTTCCTTTGCCTTCCTGGAGATAACAGGGAAGATATCGAGACTTTTGCCATTGAGCTTACAGATAAAGTTGACCACAATGATGACAGAGCGGTAAATGCTGCATACGAGTTCTGTGCCCTTGTAGAAGAGAATGGATATAACCTTTCTACGATCGCAGGCATGATGAAAGGTAAGATGTCTGAATTTGCAGAATCACATGATGCATCTGATATGGGGCAGCAGAACAAGGCAGGTGGAACAAGTTTCAGTACCTCTGAAAGTAAAGTAGTAACTGCAGCTCACCCTGACTTCTACGAAGATTTCGATGAAGAAGATGAAAAGCCTAAAAAGTCATCAAGGAAAGAAAAGAAGGATTCAGATATAAAGAGTTTATATATCTTTTCCATTCTATCTATCATTATAGGAATGCTTGGAGTTGCCATAAGATATTTCTATGTTCTTTCTCCAAGGCAGAATATTATATCTCTTTCTGTTATAGCTGTTACCTTCATTATGGGTATCGCAGCTCTACTCTTTGCAGATAGAAAGAAAAAATCCATCGAGATGAAAGAGATTGATGACAATATAAAGACAGAGATGTCTATTGTCAAAAAGAAAAAAGAAGCAGAGAAAAAGCGCAGAAAATCAAAGTCCTATGAAGATGATGACTTCGATATAGAAGAAGACTTTTCAAAGAGCTTTTGCCCATCAGATTCTTCTTTTACAAGATCAGATGAGAAGGCCTTTGGATCAGTAGCATCCTCTGTACTGATGCCCAATCTTCAGATGTTTGCTTCTAGACAGGAACAGGCAAGGAAAGGCCATGTGTCTATGACAAGTGACCTTGGAACAACAGTACTTGATGCTCCGAAGATCAAGACCAGCGGCCGTCTTTACAGCAGAGGCCTTGATAACTGCATCCAGATAAGTACAGATAAGCTTCCTCTTACAATAGGTAAGATGGAAGGGTGTGTAGATTTTGTTATTCCGGATAAAACTATCAGCAGGATCCATGCAAGACTTTTCGAGCAGAACGGTGATATGTATCTTATCGATCTTGGCTCCACCAACGGAACATACCATAACGGTGGAAGACTTCCTGCCCAGAAAGCTGTAAGGATAGTACCCGGCGACGAAGTCAGACTCTCTGATATTGTTTTTGATTACAGGTAAATGTGATATACTAAATTATGTGTAGGGATATGACAGCTCCATTGCTTTTGCATGGGGCTGTTTAGCGCAGTCTGGCACATCTGGTGCTGATGAATGAGTCAGCACACCAGACTTTTACGGAGGGGCACATCAGCCATGAAGATCAACATTTACTACGGAGGCCGCGGCATTGTTGATGATCCGTCTTTATACGTAATTAACAGGATGACGGATGTTCTTAAGGAACTTAATGTCGACGTTTCAAGTTTTAATCTTTTTGATCAGAAGAGCGGTATCACAGCTTTGCCTAATTCTCTCAAGGATGCCGATGGCATTATTTTGGCGTCTACAGTTGAGTGGTACGGCATTGGCGGATATCTTATGGAGTTCCTTGATGCATGCTGGCTTTATGGCGACAAAGAGAAGATAAGCCACATGTATATGATGCCTGTTGTCATGTCTACTACATACGGTGAGCGCGATGGCGTCACCAGCCTTGAGACAGCCTGGGAGATACTGGGCGGTCTTCCTTGTGACGGCGTATGCGGCTATATCGCTGACACTTCACTTTTCGACAGTAATCCCGATTATATTCGCCTTATAGAAAAAAAGGCTGAGAATTTCTATAGAACTATTTCCCAGAAAATAACTGCGCTTCCTGCCAGCAATCAGGTAGTAAAGCAGAAAGTATCTCTTACCAAGAGCGTGGATCTGACTCCTCAGGAGTCTGAGCAGCTGTCCAAATACGTTTCAGATGACAGATATGTTCAGACCCAGAAGGCAGATATTCAGGAGTTGTCTTCTTTATTCAGAGACAAGCTCAAAAATGATGAGCGCACATCAACACCTGAAGAATACATAGACCTTTTCAAAAAACATTTCAAAACTGATACCCAAGTCAAAGGAACATATGCTATAACTGTAACAGACAGGCCTGTAATGAAGACTATCCTGTTTGATGTTGGAACATCTCTTTTGGCAGAGGTTATTTCTTCTGAAAAAAGTGGTATAGATGTTGCTCTTCAGATGACCCAGGAATCTTTGGACCAGATAATTTCAGGTCGTATGACCTTCCAAAGAGCCTTTATGGCAGGTAATATGAAAATGAAAGGTGATTTTAAGCTTCTTCGCGGACTTGATCAGATATTTGATTTTGGTGCGGTGTGATAGCGTGCTGAATCATTCATGATTTGATCAAAGATGATATGGTAATCACACTGAGTTTGAATAATATTTTTCAAGCAGACATCTTGCGTAAATGCTTAAGACAACGAGGTTTTTATTTTTGGCTAAGTACGATCAACAGTGGTATAGGAATTTCTACGGACGGTACCTGACAGCTTTTGTCATGATAGGACTGGTCCTTGTTAATGTATTGTTTTTTATCTGTCAGATATTGTATGGCGACCTGCTCACAGATAAAGGGGCGCTTGATACCTATAGCGTTTATTCTAAAGATGAGTGGTACAGACTTATAACCGCTACATTTCTTCATGCTGACATATCGCATATTATTTCCAACATGGTAGGCTTGTTCTTTTTAGGAGGGCTTATTGAGATAAGTGTCGGACATCTTGGATTTGCCCTCATATATCTTTTGTCAGGAATAGGCGGCAATGCCGTGTCTGTCTTATATGAAAAAACATTCATGATCGACCGCTACTCAGTTGGAGCAAGTGGCGGAGTATATGGACTTATAGGAGCTGTACTTGTTCTTTCTATATATGAAAGAATCAGGCAAAAATCAGAGGGTGAATCCAAAGGTACCACAGGAAATCTGGTCTACAGAGGCGCATTTGTAGTGATTTTCATGGTGGCATCAGGCTTTTCCGAACAGAACATCAATAACGCAGCCCACATAGGCGGCCTTGTAATAGGGATGCTGGTAAGCTTTATCCTTGTCCTTATCCTGAGAAAAAAGATTAAGCCAATGGATCTGTGATCCGGCTATCATGTGATCTTTGATTCACTGATAAAAAAGGCAAATAGATAGTAAATATATGTAGAAAAAGTATAGGTGACCAAACGGCATCTTAAATTAGAATAAGAAACAAAGGAGCAAAGTATGAAAAACGACAACTGTATTTTCTGTAAACTCGCAAACGGGGATATCCCAACTAATTCAATCTATGAAGATGACATGTTTAATGTAATCCTGGATAATGGCCCTGCAAACCTTGGCCATGCCCTTATACTTCCTAAGGATCACTCCGCTAATATCTTTGAAATTCCTGAGGAAACTCTTGGTAAGGCAATGATCCTTGCAAAAAAGGTTGCTGAAAGGCTTAAAGACAAGCTCGAGTGCGATGGTGTTAACCTCGTTCAGAATAATGGAGCAGCTGCAGGTCAGACAGTTGATCATTTCCATCTTCACGTTATTCCTCGTTACAACAACGATGGCCAGTCTATAGTATGGAAGCCAACAGAACCTGAAGATGACAAGCTGCGCGATATCTGCAGACAGCTTAAGTTTTAAGATATATCAAAGACATGCCTCCTTTATAAAAGGAGGCAGCAGCACTTTATATTTTTAGAGGAAACCATGCGAGAAATAGACGTAAAAGACATAACAACAGCAGTGAAGGAGATGGTAATTGATGCCAATTACCATCTTTCTCCTGATATGAAAAAAGTACTTGATGAAAAGGCTGATACTGAAAGATCAGAACTAGGAAGAAGCATCCTTTCCCAGCTTCAGAAGAACCTTCAGATTGCAGATACTGATCAGATACCCATCTGCCAGGATACAGGAATGGCAGTTATCTTTATAAAAGTGGGTCAGGAAGTACACCTTGTAGGTGGAAATGTAACTGATGCCATTAATGAAGGTGTAAGACAAGGCTATACAGAAGGCTATCTTAGAAAATCTGTTGTAGGTGATCCCCTTATCAGACAAAATACAAATGATAATACACCAGCCGTGATCCACTATGAAATAGTAGAAGGAGACAAGGTTGAGATAACATGTGCGCCAAAAGGTTTTGGAAGCGAAAACATGAGCAAAGTCTATATGCTCAAACCAGCTGACGGTGAAGAAGGCGTCAAGAATGCCATCCTTCAGGCTGTAAAGGATGCAGGTCCTAATGCCTGCCCTCCGATGGTCGTAGGCGTAGGAATTGGCGGAACATTTGAAAAGTGCGCCCTTATGGCTAAGCAGGCTCTCACAAGGGAGGTTGGAAAGCATTCAGACATACCATATGTAAAAGACATGGAAGAAGAAATGCTTGAGCGTATCAACCAGACAGGAATAGGTCCCGGAGGACTTGGCGGTTCGACTACAGCACTTGCAGTTAATATAAATACCTATGCGACTCATATAGCAGGACTCCCTGTAGCAGTAAATATCTGCTGTCATGTTAACAGACATATATCAAGGACCCTGTAGATCACGAAATTAGCAAAAGAACATAGAGGAAAGAAATGGAATATCATTTAAATGCTCCACTTACTAAAGAAGATGCGCTAAAACTCAGAGCTGGAGACATGGTATATATTACAGGAACCATATATACAGCCAGAGATGCAGCTCACAAGAGGATGTCAGAAGCTCTTGCAAAGGGAGAAGAGTTACCCTTAGAACTTAAGGACAACATCATATATTATATGGGACCATCTCCGGCAAGACCAGGGAGACCCATAGGATCAGCAGGTCCAACAACAGCCAGCAGAATGGACAAATATGCTCCAAATCTCCTTGATCTTGGGCTTAGAGGCATGATAGGCAAGGGCAAAAGGACTAAAGAAGTACAGGAAGCCATAATAAGAAATGGGGCAGTATATTTTGCAGCAATTGGAGGAGCAGGAGCGCTTCTGTCAAAGGCTATTACATCTGCAACAGTTATTGCTTATGATGATCTTGGAACAGAAGCAATAAGAAAGCTTACAGTGGAAAACTTCCCATGTATAGTTGTAATAGATAGTGAAGGAACTAATCTGTACGAACAGATCTGATTTATAAAAAGAGGCTTCATTTTTATTTTTGTGAACCGATATATATGCCGGAAACTACCAGATCAAGGTGGTTAAAACATTTTTTACTTATTTATGCGTAAAGTGATTGACAAACATTAAAGGTCATCTGTATAATAAGTGTTGCGTCGCAGAGGAAGTGCTTCGATATACGAGGTAGTATGATCGGCTTCCAAAGTGATGTAGAACCAAATATATATACCATTTGGTAGAGTGGTTATTCAGGCATATGGAGAAATACTCAAGTGGCTGAAGAGGCGCCCCTGCTAAGGGTGTAGACCGGGCGACCGGTGCGCGGGTTCAAATCCCGCTTTCTCCGTTTTCGATTTAAAGCTTTTTGCTTAAAGAGAATCTTGAGAAGTACACAAGATTCTTTTTTTGTCCCTTAAATATAGGTGATCAGATCACTTATATAAGGAAGAAAAGAAAATCGAAAAAAGATGTTGACAATAGATCAGCATCGAGATATAATCATTTTCGCTGCGTAAGTAAACAAGCTGTTTTGAAAAGCGAGAGCTTCATCAAACAACGAGTTGCAGCAAAAAAGATTTTAAAAAAGTTCTTGACAAACCAAACACAACGAGTTAAGATATAACACGTTGCGG
>CAMVNV010000092.1 GCA_947168935.1 uncultured Butyrivibrio sp.
AAGAAGAAAAGCTCCGATTCTTCTCCAAAGAATTCCGATCGTGTTAAGACGATTGCTACTTTAGTGACAATGGTTAAAGATGTGATAAACATCGCCATTGCGATAAAGAGCTTTCTGCCGTAATACGGTCAGGGTTGCAGGGGAGTCTAGCCACTCCCTTGTAACTCTATTCTACCATGATGAAAGAAAAGATGTCAAAAAAGCTATCCGCATTTTTGCTTGTATTTAGCGTTTTAGATCTCGGAATTTTGATAGGAAGGATCATCGCTGAAAAGACGCATACTTAAGCAAAATCTTTGTAAGATTTAAAGGCAGCCTACCACCTTACGGAAGGACCACCCGAGGGGGATCAATGGTAACATTTGTGACCGATCCCTTACCGGGGATTGGTCGTGTGTAAGGAGATATACGCCATGACAAAAAAGACAAATGCTGCAAAGCCAAAGACAACGACGAAAGCTACTACAAAAGCAAAATCAAAGTCAAAGGCAAAGCAGAAAAAAGAAAAGATTGATGTTGTTGAGCTTGTGAAGGCTATCGCGGCGCTCATTACTGGTTTAGCAGCGCTGATTGCAGCGATTGCTTCTTTGATCAAGTGACCAGTCATGACGATGGAGATGGACTTATGGAGTTTATAACAACTGGAGCATCAATATTAGTAGCAGCAATGGGACTTAAGCTGGTTCTCTACGGAGTAACCAGCCTGGGAACCATAATTAAGAGAGGAGATTATCACTATGGACAAGATGATGATTAAAAATTGGATATCCAATTTATTAGCACCAGCAATGAAGGAAAATGGTTGTCCTTCAGAAGTACGAACACAGGAAGATGTAATGAATAATCTTTACTACCTTTCAAAGGAAGATGGACGAGGATCCAGGTACATACCCCTTCAGTACAAGAGGATGATTGAGAAGATTGTTTTTGGTCTTTTTAATACTTCTTTTGAATACTCTGATAAGGAGGATGTTTACTTTGAAAAGATAGGCGATACTTTGGTATGCTGTGCCAACGTTTATCTTGTATCATTTGCAGAGGATGGTACAAAGAAAGTGCTTGGTCACGGGTTCCACTGTCTGTCCTTGGACGAAGTAATGCCTGGAATCTTCATGAGCGAATCGGAAAGAGCTTCAAAATGGAAGTCCACTGTAATAGGTGGAGCTAAATCCAGAGCTCTTTATGATGCGGGTATTGGCCTTGAGTTCTATGGCGATGTATTTACACCGGAGATTAATCTGGATGAGAATGAGTTGCCAAAAGAAGAAAAGGCTGCGCCTAAAACTTCTGAGAAGAAGGAAGAGAAGAAGTATTCCGAATCAGGAATGCCGATACCCAAGCCTAAGAAGGTGATAAAGGAAAGTGAGCCTGTTAAGAATGATAAAGAACCGGAACTTCCTGTAGTAGAAACAAAACCGGAGGCTGTTGCGGATACGTCAAAGACAGAAGACATGTCAATTGAAATTGCCAGGGCCATTAGCGCTGATTGTGGCAACTACGCGGGCATGAGTCTTGGAGACATATACGAAACCGCACCAAAGAACTTGGTATTTCTTGTAAGAAACTCCAAGGATGAGAACGTAAGAAAAGCCGCAAAGGTTATCGTATGTTCAGATCCGGAGCTTTCAGAGAAATTCGCAGTTTAATTAGCAACTAGGGGGTTAAGTCTTAGACTTAGCCCTCTTTTTATTGCATCAATAAGGTGAAAAGTGATGTTTTTCTAACATTTTAATTGACAAATAACCAAAATCAGTAATATATTAAAGTTAGAAGTGAGAAATATATAACATTTGTTAGAAATACAACACAGAGGAGGACATCATGAATACTATTTCAGAGTTTCTTAAAAATCCCTTTTCTTTAAAAACAGCTGTTGGTTATAAGAATATGGTCTGGGGAGTATCATTGATGCTTATGGCGGCATCGTATTCTATTGATAATAAGGTGTTCAGGCTAATAGTTACAATCATAGCTCTCATAATGTCCATCCTTTCCCTTGCGACGCTGTTTCATAAAAAAGAGAATGAAGATGAGATGTATGCAAGGCATATTGGTAAGGCCAGTGATCTGACAGTGGGACTTATTACACTTTTGTTAATGCTCTTGGCTTTTCTGTCATCGCCTATTCAGAAGCTTTTCTCCATGGAACAGGTTCTGTTCTTTGCAGCAGGCCTGGCAGGGTTTCTTCAAGGACTACTTTTTAACGCGTTTGAGAAGACTGGCTACTGATAAGGGAGAGATCAAATGCTAAATACAAAGATACATGAACTGAGAAGAGAAAAGAAAATAAATCAGTCGGAGCTTGCAGCCATAGTGGGAGTTAGAAGAGAGACAATAGTATGTCTTGAAAATGGAAAGTATAATCCCTCGTTAAAACTGGCTATGAGGATTGCAAGATATTTTAATATGACGGTAGAAGAAATCTTCTTTTTTGATGAGGAAGACTTTGACCCGGAATTGGACCAGAAATAAAAAAGCTCTGTATTCGTTTTTGGGGAATCATTTTTTGATAATTCCACATTGGAAGAATTTATTTTTGCATAGGAGAAGAAAAGTATGAAGTACATAGGAATCGATTGTATTAATAGTGGTGAATTGTTTGTGCAGGAGTTTGGAACAAAGACAGAAGCTATCAGTGTTGCAAAGAAGTCCTGGAACTCTTTATCAGAATACGATAAGAGCATTCGAGACAATTTTTACGTGATCGAGTCGATTAACCCGGATGAGGAATCAGTTAACCACCTGGATGGGAATATGGTTATTGCATTTAAGATTAATGGTGTTGAGACTTAATTATTTATCAATCTGTAGCCAATTCGGTGATGGAGCTTTCTTTTTATATGCAATAGTAGTAAAATATATTTTAGTAAAACATAACTGACTAAAATACGGCTGAATGAGGACGGGATATGTTTATAGGACGAAATAAAGAACTGAATATATTAAAGGAGACCTATGATAAGCCGGGGTTTCAAATGACTGTAGTATATGGAAGAAGGAGAATTGGAAAATCAAGGCTTATAACAGAGTTTATAAAAGGGAAAAGAGCTACTTACTATGTGGCAGCACAGTCGAGCCTGGAAGACAATGTTAAGAAATGGAGCCGACAGTTTGTCATGGACCTATCTCCAGAGCTTGAGGGAGTGGAGTTCAATGATCTGGATGGCTTCTTTAAGTTCATTGGAAAAAATTACAAGGATGAGAAGATCATTATCGCTCTTGATGAGATTCCATATATAGCGGAGGCGGATGATTCTTTTTTATCGAAATTTCAGAGTGCAATAGATACAATACTTTCTAATATGAACATATATCTTATCATATGCGGATCTTCCATTAGTTTTATGGAGAAAGAAGTTTTGAGTGAGAAGAGTCCGATATTTGGGAGACGTACCAACCAGATATTTCTCAAACCATTTGATTATCTGGATTCTGCAAAGTTCGTGGAAAGCTATACATATGAAGAAAAAGCGATAGTCTATGGAGTTACCGGTGGCGTTGCTAAGTATCTGACATTGTTTGACGATAAGATTTCCCTGGACCGGAACCTGATCAATAATTTCTTTAATTCCTCAGGATACCTATACGAAGAACCTCATAACCTTCTCACACAGGAATTCAGGACAGTTAATACCTATAATTCTGTAATTGAGGCCTGCTCAAATGGAGCAAACAAGGTAAATGAGATAGCGGACCGAACGCATGAAACAACATCAACATTATCTTATATAATTAAAAATCTTATGACGATAGGAGTAATATCAAAGGTTACGGCTATCACAGATGAAAAGAATAAGAAAAAAGTAAGCTATGAGATATCTGATGGAATGTATAGATTTTGGTATAGATTTATTCCACAAGCTAAAGCAGCAATAGAAACAGATAGAGGGGAAGTTTACTATAATAATTATGTCAAAGGTAAGCTGCATGAATTCATGGGCGAGATATTCGAGCATATGTGTCGCCATTACGTGCTGCTTAATGGGCTGGATGGCAATCTCAATTGCATAGTTACTAATGTTGGAAAATGGTGGGGAACTGGGGAAAACAAGCAACCGACAGACATTGATGTAGTAGGGATAGATAACATAAACAATAAAGCTATAATTGGAGAATGTAAGTTCAAAAATGAAGAAATAGATAAATCAGTATTTGACGCACTGATGGAAAGAAAAGTCCTTTTGGATAGAAAATATGAGGTTGTGCAGTATATGTTTTTTTCGCTGACAGGTTTTTCTAAGTGGATACTCGAAAATACCGATAAAGGCCTGGTAAAGCTATACACGCTTGAAAATCTTTACGATTATGGTAGTGTTGAGAATGATTGAAAGACTTGAATTGAGGACTTGAATTGAGAACCGGATAAATGTTTACAAACTCTCATTAAAATGGTATATTTTATCTGTTATTAGTAGTTATTTCTTTTGAGTATTGTTGCGTGTAGAGCCTTGGATTATTTTCCAGGGCTTTTATTTTTGCAAAGAGTCATCGCTCTTAAAAACAAGAAGAGCTTTGGCTCTTTTTATATACATTTAATTATGAAACAGGCATGGCCTGATCATATAAAGCACTTAACTTAAATCCAAAAAGTATAAGAAAAGGAGAACAAATCAATGGCAAAGAAGTTAGTATCATTCAATTTTAACGGAGATTTTGTACCGGAGCTGGAGGCTCTTTCTAAGAGTTATCCTCTTTCAGAAGTGAGCACCACTTACTGTACAACAGCACCTTCAAGGATGAAGGAATACAGTACAGATACATACCTGGCAGAGGCTATTGCAAATTATCTTGGCAGCATCGATACAATGCATTTATTTGTTGGCAAGACAGCAAAGAATGAGTATGTTGCAGAGTATCGTAAGCCTGATAAGGATGAAACCCAGGTATGCATTGGAACCATAAAAGATGGGAAGTTTGAGTTTAAAGCCGGTTACTACTCTGAGACAGGACTGCTCAGATCCTATGATGACGGACACAAGGGAACAATGTTCGTTATGGCTATGTTCCCGGAGAACGCCAAGGACTCTGAAGCCATGGGCCTTATAGATATATTGAAGAACTACACTGTAGCTGATGAGAATTACTCAAAGGCAATGTGTGGCTTGTCAAATAATATTTATTACAGGCTAAAGGATGACAAGTCTACATCTCCTGTAAGGTACGAGCAGGAGCCTAAGAAGCTTTCCCAGGCTGATATCGACGTAGCAAAGGTGAGCAGGATCTTCTGCGGAGAACCCAAAGTGTTCAACAGGACTGTTCCTACCGCTTCTGAGGATTTTGATGAGGAAATAACTATTATTTCAACATCATCACTCAGGGATATGTATCCTCTTGATGAGGATCGTGTTCTTACAGCCGAAGAAGAGGCAAGAGTTCCCGATCTTGGAGATTGGTACGTTGTGCCGGAGTGGAGTATGAAAACTGCCAAAAGGATCGCTGCATCAAAGCGCTTCCGTAAGGGTATTTCAAACATACTTCTTTATGGCCCTTCTGGAACTGGTAAAACTGAAGGTTCACAGGCTATATCAGAAATGCTCGGGCTGCCATACTACTCTCAGACTTGTAGCCCTGACGATGACAAGTTTGATATCTTGGGCCAGCTTATGCCAAACACAGGTAAAGGAAAAACAGGCGATACCGACGAAGCTTGCAAGGCTCTTGATATTCCTACATTCAGTGATGTAGAGAATGATTTTAAGGCGTCTTTCATGAAGCTTTTTGGTAAAGAGCCTGGTAAACTTGATTCTGAAGCTGACTGTTATCAGGAGATCACTCGAAGGCTTCTTGAAAAGAACTCTGATGATGAGAATGACTTCGTATATGTAGAGTCTGAACTCATCCAGGCAATCAAGCATGGAGGTTTTTGTGAGATCCAGGAGGCAAACATTATAAAGAGGTCTTCTGTCTTGGAAGCATTAAATCCGCTTCTTGCAAATGGCGGAAAAGACAGCTTTATAAAGCTTCCTAACGGCGAAGTGATCACAAGACATTCGGACTGTGTAATTGCATTTACAGTAAACAGAGAGTATGAGGGCTGCAATGACCTTCAGGAGGCTGTTTACAGTAGAATCAATCTGATCAAGCAGATACCGGAGCCTACTGAAGATGAACTTTTCTCACGTACAAAGGCACAGACGGGATTCGACAACGTTACTCTTCTCAGAAAAATGGCTAAATGTGTTGTTGATATTCACCAGTATTGTCGAGAAAAGGACATCACCGGAGGTGTATGTGGTCCCAGAGAACTGATAGACTGGGCGCAGGACGCGATCTTAGAGTCAGAAGAGCGAGGCGAAGATAAGGTTTCCGAAAAAGCAGTTATTGCAGCAGCTCTTGAGACAGTTCTCGAGAAAGTGGCTCAGAACGAGGATGACATCGAAGACGTCATCGCCGGTGTCTTTAACAAGCACTTCTCACCATCAGCAGTAAATGCTCTGCGTGGGAAGAAATAAGAATAAATAAGGAAGGGGAAGGCGCAGACTGCTTTCTCCTTTTTTATTGCAGGAAACATATTATAATATAGTAGGAACGTTAATCAGAAACGATTATGAGGGGCCCAAATATGTCATATGAACCTACTATAGATAAGATCTTAAATGGTGGAACAGGCGAAGTTGATACAGAGATGGCACTTTACTACTTAGTATCAAAGGAGAAAGCTCGGAAAAAGCTTAAAAAGGCAAAGTTCACGGAATTTGAGGAAGCTTATGAAGAATTGGTTGAGCGATGTCACGAAAAAGCTGAAGTTGACAGGGAAAGACTCATTAATAGGTTTGTTGTCTTAATGCATCAGTTAAAAAAAGAGCATGAGATTGATTTTTCCGATATTGCAGATGATGACATGGAAAAGGAGGTGTTTGATCTTGTAAAAGAGAGAATTTTTCTCTTTGATAAATACATCCTCATGTACGAAATCCATCTTGGAGAGTTCTTTACTAAGTTTATAGACAAGTTCCATAAAGATTGTGACAAGCCTCATCAGGTATACGCACTTGCCGGAATGTTTTATCAGGCCATTGGAACTATGATGTATGGCGAAAACAATACACCGGAAGATATTCTTCCATATTTCTATTGTAGGGTACACCTTAACTTAAATCATCAGGGTGCAGTGGTTTATGGGATGCTTCTGAATTTTCTAAGCAACAAAAGCTATGTTGATGACGTTACAGAAGAGGTTAATGACTTTTTTGCAGAGTTAATGGAAATGTATAGTGATCCTCTTGTCGGAAATTTTGACAATTGGGTGAAAAAAGGAGCTAGAGCATTTCTTCGCAGATGTGGTACAACAAGAGAAGACTTGGTAGAAGAAATCTACGAGTTGGTACGTAAAGAGCAGATTACAAAAGAGATGATAGAGGAGGTCTTTGAGTACCACGGTAGGGTAGATCAGGCACCAGATGAGTTTTCACAGATCTCATTCCCTACTGGTCTTAATGGCCCGGCAATCAGAACAAAGAAGAAGGTCTATCCCAATGATCCTTGTCCGTGTGGCTCAGGGAAGAAATACAAGAAGTGTTGTGGACATGATTATGGGATTAAGGATTGAAGATAATTTCCATGACCTTAGGACATAAATTCAAAGTTTCCGCACTACCACTATTGGCATAGCTTTTGAATGAGGAGCAGATAATGAATGACATTTTATGTGGGCAGATGGCAAGGGATTATTGCTGTTATCAGGATGAGGTGCTTGATAAGAATAATCATTTTACAGAATATAGGCCTATAGAATTTAGAAGAAGATATCATGAAAAAGAAGAGTGCTTTCTGAAAATTGCAGTTGTGAATGGAAAGGTGTTATTTACTGGCCAGAAAGAAATAATCGAATGGTGCAGAGAAAAATATTCTGGGACTGGCTCTGAGTGGTTCTTTGAAGCTAAAAACATGCATAAACTAAATGAAAGACTGCATAGTGATGGCTATCAGATAGGCATGGTTCATCCGTTCTACATTGCTGAAAATGTATCAGAAGTCGATACTTCCGGATATGAGATACGTTGGTATCGTGATGCTGATATTGAGCAGTTCAGAGGAGATTCTCGCTTCTGTGAAGCGTATACTTTCTGTGAGACAGCACCTGATATAATAGGTGTTGCTGCCGTTAAAGATGGCAGGATTCTTGGCATGGCTGGAGCGAGTATGGATAGTCCTGTAATGTGGCAGATAGGAATAAATGTTGACCCGGACGCAAGAACGAAGGGAATAGGGAAAATGCTCGTGACTTTACTAAAAAATGAGATACTTGAGCAGGACAGGTTGCCATATTATGGAACGTCCATGTCTCATATTGCATCGCAAAAAGTTGCACTTGGTTCAGGATTTATACCGACATGGGTTGAACTTGTTACTGACAAAGCTTAACAGAAGGGAGTACCTGGACTGAATAAGATCATGAAGTGTGAGCGGAGACGCTTTAACGAACAATAAACCAAAAACAAAAATGGAGGAGAAAGCAATGGGAAGTATCATGGACGTAGCAGATATTTTAAAGCAGATTAATGGAAACAAGGAGCTTATGGCTCAGATAGCCAAAGCTGACCCAAAGGAAGGCGTAGCACTTCTTAAGAAGGCAAACATTGATGTAAGTGAAGATGATATCAAGAAGGTTCAGGCTGCAGTTTCAGATGGAAAGCTTGATCTAGGAGATCTCAAGAATCTTGCTGGAGGATTATTCAAGAAATAATCCGCGACTATTTTGAACCGTAGCAGAATGCAAAAATAGTGATAAATACAGGCGTGTAGCTGTTTTTGAAGCAGAACTACATGCCTGTTTTTTATTTAAAATTATTAAAAATTTATAAACATATTGACTTGGAGTTAACTCCAAGGAGTATAGTGCAGATAAAGGAACAAAAAACAAATCGATTTGCAATCAAACGCCTGTAACAAGGAGATAGAAAACCATGACAATTAAAGAAGTATGTGAAAAATACAATCTTACACCAGATACCTTAAGGTACTACGAACGTGTCGGCGTCATTCCTGAAGTGCATCGGACAAAAGGTGGTAACAGGGACTATAACGAAGAAGATATAAGCTGGGTTGAGAATGCAGTGTGTATGAGAAGCGCTGGAGTTCCTGTAGAGATGCTCATTGAGTATGTGAAGCTATACAGGGAAGGTGATGGTACTATACAGGCGAGACGTGATCTACTTGCTGAAGCAAGAGCAGTTGTCCAGGAGAATCTGGATAAGTACCAGGCTACCATGGACAAACTTAACTATAAGATATCCCGTTATGACGAAGCCATAAAGACAGGCGTACTTAGCTGGGGTGATTGTGAAGATTTAAAGAAATAAGAGGTTAAAAAGAAATGGAAATAAAGATTATTAAGGAAATGAATTTTGATGAAGAAAGAGCTCTTTACGGAAGTAATGGAGTTGTTGTAGACAGTTGTAGGTTTGACGGTCCTGCGGACGGAGAAAGTGCTTTAAAGGAGAGCAGAAACGTTGAGGTAAACAATAGCTTTTTCAATCTTAGGTACCACTTCTGGCATGATGATAACCTTAATATCACAGGCAGTGAGATGACTGATAAGTGCAGGGCAGCACTTTGGTATACCAATAATGCAACAATATCCGATACAAATCTCTATGGGATCAAGGCATTGAGGGAGTGTTCCAATATCAGAATAAATGACTGTGATATCAACTCTCAGGAATTTGGATGGTCTGTTCAGGATATAGAGATGAAGGATACAACTGTACAGGGCGAGTACTTTATGATGAGATCAGAGCGGCTTAAATTTGATAATGTCTCCCTGAAAGGCAAGTATTCTTTCCAGTACATAACTGATTCTGTTTTTGAAAACTGTAACTTTGATACCAAGGATGCCTTCTGGCATGCTAAAAATGTTGTGGTAAGAAACAGTGTAGTAAAAGGGGAATACCTCGCATGGTATTGTGAGAACGTGACATTTGAGAACTGTACAATAATCGGAACTCAGCCCTTATGCTACTGTAAGGGGCTAAAGCTGATTAACTGTAAGATGATAGATACAGACCTAGCATTTGAGAAGTCGGAGGTAGAGGCTACTGTGCTGACACCTGTAATCAGTATAAAGAATCCTAAAGCGGGAGTGATCACAGTACCAGAAGTATCTGAAATAATAATGGATGATCCCGAGGCAAAAGGAGAAGTAAGAATCGACAACAAGGCAGCATGTGCCTAAAAATAGGAAGACTAGGAGGATTACTATGGCAGAAAAGATTGTACAGACAGCAGGAAGAGATGCTCTTGGAGATTTCGCTCCGGAGTTTGCACACTTTAATGATGATGTACTGTTTGGAGAGAACTGGAATAATCAGGACATTGATGTGAAGACAAGATGCATGATAACGGTTGCTTCGATAATGTCTCAGGGGCTAGTAGGAGATGCATTGAAGCATCACATCATGAATGCCAAGAATAATGGTGTGACTCAGAAGGAAATGGCTGCGCTTATAACGCATGTTGCTTTCTATGCTGGATGGCCAAAGGCATGGGCAGTGTTTAATCTTGCTAAGGAAGTGTATGGAGATAACAAGTAACTAATAGTTATGTAGGAGGTGGCTATGATTTACAGAGATTTTCAGGGAATTAAACTATCGGGACTTGGTTTTGGGGCTATGAGATTGCCTGTGATAAATGGCGATGATGGCAACATTGACCGCGAGCAGGCAAAGGCTATGGTTGATAAAGCGATGGCAAGCGGCATTAACTATTATGACACGGCCTGGGGCTATCACAATGAACAGTCTGAGATCGTTATGGGAGAAGCTCTTTCAACTCATCCAAGGGACAGCTTTTATATTGCCACCAAGTTCCCGGGGTATGACTTATCAAACATGCCCAAGGTAAAAGAGATATTTGAAAAGCAGCTTGAAAAGACAGGCATGGAGTACTTTGATTTTTATCTTTTCCATAATGTATGTGAGATGAATATTAATCAGTATCTCGATCCCAAGTACGGAATCTTTGACTATCTAATGGAACAGAAAAAGAACGGCAGGATTAAGCATCTTGGCTTTAGCTGCCATGGTGAGATGGATGTGCTTAAGAGGTTCCTTGATGCTTATGGCGAGCATATGGAGTTCTGTCAGATTCAGCTCAATTACCTTGACTGGCAGTTCCAGGATGCCAAGGCCAAGGTGGATCTTTTGAATGAATGGAAGATCCCTGTATGGGTAATGGAGCCTCTTCGCGGAGGCAAGCTGGCCAGTCTTAGCCCTGCATATGAAGACGAGCTCAAGGCACTCCGTCCAGATGAGGAGATTCCGGCCTGGGCCTTCAGGTTCCTCCAGAGTATTCCGGGAGTGACAATGGTTCTCTCCGGAATGTCCAATATGGAGCAGCTTGAAAAGAACCTTGAGACCTTTGAAGAGGATAAGCCTCTTAGTGAAAAAGAGATGGAAGCCCTTATGCAGATAGTGGATAAGATGATGGCACAGAAATCTATTCCATGTACAGCATGTCATTATTGTGTAAGTCATTGCCCACAGGGATTGGATATACCTTATCTTATATCACTTTACAATGAACATCTCCTTACAGCGGCAGACGGAGGAATGGCATTTATTGCTCCAATGGCACTTATGGCAATGCCTGAGGATAAGAAACCAATTTCCTGTCTACATTGCCATAGCTGTGAGCAGGTATGCCCTCAGCAGATAAAGATTTCGGATATGATGACAGATTTTGTCGAGAAGATTGGATGAATGGAAGGAGATTTTTGATGAAGGTACTCATTATTAACGGTAGCCCTAGAGTGGGTGGAAACACATCCATAGCACTTGATGAGATGGTTAAAGTGTTCGAAACTGAAGGTGTGGAAACAGAAGTCGTTCAGATTGGAAACAAGGATGTAAGAGGCTGTATTGCCTGTGGAAGTTGTTTTAAGAATGGAAAATGTGTGTTTGACGATGTTGTAAATGAGCTTGCACCTAAGTTTGAAGAGGCTGATGGTCTTGTAGTTGCGTCGCCTGTTTACTATGCATCCGCCAATGCAACACTGATAGCATGCCTCGACAGATTGTTCTACAGTACTCATTTTGACAAGACAATGAAAGTAGGAGCAAGTGTTGTTTGCGCAAGAAGAGGCGGTTTGTCAGCTACATTTGATGAGTTGAATAAGTATTTCACAATTTGCGGAATGCCGATAGCTTCCAGCCAATACTGGAACAGTATTCATGGCAGGGAAAAGGGTCAGGCAAGTGAAGATCTGGAAGGATTACAGACCATGCGCACACTTGCAAGGAACATGACTTTCCTAATGAAGAGTATTGCACTTGGCAAGGAGAAGTACGGATTACCTGAAAAGGAAGAATGGCAGCCTACACACTTTATAAGATAAAAGAGTTGAATAACCTCTCCGAAGAGGAGACGATTGCCTTAAAAGTGCCAAACTGTGAGCCAATCAGGATCAAAATTGGATGATATCATTTTACAAATATTATAAAAATAGTTATAATATATCTGTTCAGTAGTTGTTTTTTATTTATGTATTATTGTTTGTAGAGCCTTGGATTATATCCAGGGCTTTTATTATTTTCTTAGCAGAGCTGGGGCTCATATTATTAGCCCTGGCTCTTTTTTTATACATAGCAACCTAAATCACAGGAAAAAAGAGAGGAGAAACAAACCATGGCAAAAGTACTTAGGAGGCTTTTAAACGAAACAAAGGACAAAATGACGGATGAAGAATTCTTTACTACCAAAGTGATGAAACAGCACTTTGAGAGAATCATTGAGGGAGTATGCAAGACCTTCAAACGTTACATTAGGATTCAGATCATTAACGAGGGCAGTTCTGTTGCTTGTACCAACGGCGACATGATTACTGTTAATCTCAATAATGACTGGATCAAAGAACAGCCCACAAGAATAGAAAAATACTATGTAATTGTGGGAATTATACTGCATGAGTGCGGTCACATTCTCTATACAGACTTTAAGCTTATGGAGAAATGCTTTGATGCACTTGAGCACAACAGGCTTTTCCCGATCATCGATTACTCAGAGACACTAGCTGAGTGCTTTGATGAAAACATGGGAAGAAGATTTCTTAAGGTCTATCAGACTCTGGACAACTGCGTTGAAGATGGTCACATCGAGAAACGTGTTATCCGTCATGTTCCCGGCTATGGCGAATGCCTTCTTAAAGTAAGGAAGCTCCATCTTGCTCAGGCGGGGATTCAGACATATGAAACACAGCTGCAAAAGGCAGAAGAAGCCGGAAGAGATATCGACAGGATCGGAACCATTATAGGGCTGGTCCTTATATATGCCAAGTTTGGTGTCGATAATGCCGGTGATGTATCTGATGACCTTACAAAGCTCTTTTACAGGATGACACCTCATATCGATGCTGCTGTAAATACTAACAATGCAGCATCAAGGAAAAAGGAAGTTAATATCATATTCGATATGCTTATCGACTTTATTTCCGATGAGATCGAGCGCCTTAAAGAGAAAGAAAAAGAAAAGCCTGAGCCAAAAGATGAATCACCAGAAGAAAAAGAGGACGAGGATCCTTCTGAGAAGGGTGATGAACCAGGATCGGAAGATGAGGACGAGGAATCCTCTGAGGAAGGCTGTGAACCTGATTCAGAAGATGAGACCGATGAGTCTGCAAGTCCCTCTCTTTCTGAGGATGGCGATGATTCTGAAGACGAAGATGCATCTTCTGAAGAAACGGAATCAGAAAGCAAAATGTCCAAAGAGGAAAAGGCAAAAGCGCTTGAAGAAGTGCTTAGCAGCCTGGGTGATATCTGCGATGAGATGTCTGATAAGACTGAGCATTCAGATACTTTGGCAAGCCCCGTTTCTGAAGAGGATGATGTTTCTGAAGCCGAAGGCACAACTCCAGAAGAGGGATCAGACTTTGACCCCAAAAATGAAGAAGGCCCTGAAGAATGGGACCTTTCATACCTGGAGGATTGTGCTGCTGAAGAAGAAATCGCAATAGCAACCAAAAAACAAATCGTGAAGGCAATGACACGAAATGCTGATGATACCAGGAAAGGAAGAACTGACAAGTTTCCTTCCATTCAGCAGTATGTAGAGCCGGATGATGAGGCAATCGAAATGTTCGATAAAGAGCATGAAGAGTTAGATCGCATTGCCAGAAGGGTTAAGAAAAACCTGGATAAAGTCATCAAAGAGCGACAGAAAGGTGATCGCTTAAACGGCCTGTATACCGGGAAGCAGCTTGACTCGGCTCACACCTATCGCAAGGATAAAAGAATCTTTGCGAACAAGATTCTTCCGGAGGATGTTCCGGATATGGAGGTATGTGTTCTTGTAGACTGTTCCGGTTCAATGTGCTGTGGCAGCCGAATGGATCAGAGTAGGAAATGTGCATATATTACATGGAAATTCTGTCAGTTCATGGATATTCCTTGTTCCGTATATGGACATACAACCGATGCTTATCCTGAAAAGCATGTTGTAATGACATGTGTGGCACATCCCGACAATCTGGATAAGGACGATGAAAAGAGGATCTTCATGCTCAGACCTGAGTATGACAACAGAGATGGATGGGCAGTAAACTTCTGCGCAGAAGCACTCTCTAAGAGCAGTGCAACATCTAAGATGCTCCTGATAATCTCCGATGGACTTCCCGCAGCGGTGGGATATGGTGATGCACTTGGTAAACGTGATTGCCAGGAAGTTGTTAAGCGTTATAAGAAAAAGGGAATATCAGTTATCACTGCTGGTATTGATGACTGCGCAAGAGATATTAAAAGTCTCTATGTTGATGGGATCGCTCCCAAAGACGCTGCAATGTTCCTTGATTATAGCGATATGACGCAGCTTCCAAGAGCCTTTGCGACAATAATAAAGAAAGAGCTGCTTTAAGGCAGCTCGGGAGGTAAAGATATGTTTGATGCATTGCTTGCTTTAACAGCAATTGCCAGCTCGGCAATAGAAGTAGGTGGAATGGTCACAGCAAATAAGGTGATGGAAAAACATGAACCCAATAATGCCTATGATGCTTCCAAAGCATATTATGACTCACTGGAAGCCCAGAACAAAGTCAGGTTCCTTGATAATTGTCCTACAGTAAAGGACGAAACTCCATCTCAGAGAATGCACAGAGAGCATATAGAAAGGGAAGCTGCA
>CAMVNV010000093.1 GCA_947168935.1 uncultured Butyrivibrio sp.
GTGCTATAGTGAAAAAGGCTGTTATGGCAAATCCCTGCCTTACTGACTGGCGAACTCTGTCATATTTACCGGCGCCGTAGTTCTGACCTACGAAGGTTGTGACGGAGATTCCAAGAGATCCTGTGATCATCCACAAAAGGACATCTATCTTGCCGTAAGCTGCCCAGCCGGATACAGCGTCTTTTCCAAAAGAATTGATAGCAGCCTGGATTACCAGGTTGGATAAGGTATACATAGTTGACTGAAATCCTGCAGGAAGACCTATGTGGAGAGTCTTTAATAAAACTCCTCTGTCAAAAGAGATCTTTGTAAGATTTAATCTGTAGGAAGCATCCAGATGAGTAAGGATATACAGGATGTAAAGTCCGCTTATTGTCTGGCATATGATGGTCGCTACAGCTACTCCTGCTACTCCAAGGCCAAGTCCCAGCACCAATATCACATCGAATACGATGTTACAGAAGGTAGCAAGGATAAGTACAAGAAGAGGTCTTCTGGAATCTCCCACCGCTCTTAAGATTCCAGCACCCATGTTGTACATAAGATTCGGGATCATTCCTATAAAGTAGATCCTAAGATACAGGATGGACATATCAACTGTTTCAGTCGGCGTTTTAAGGATATGAATCCCCCATGGTGCAAGTGTTATACCAAGTACCAATGTGGTCTACCTAACGTCAACTTAACAGTGTATATTTATTAGTTGGTTCATAATATTTGATGTTTAAGAACTGATAAAGCTATTTTAGCAGTCGTTTCTTTGTGCAGAAAGAATTTCTGGTGGCTATATTATATTTTATTGCATGCCAAATAAGCCAAAACTGAGTATTGGCTTGGAAAGTTAAGCATTGACTTTCTTAAATGATGTTAGAATGCAGATTTAAGATTTGGGAAGTGCTTACGACGTATTTGTTTAAGATTACGACGTTTACATTTTCGACCAGGCTGAATCATCGATTTTACTTTTGCAGATGCTACAGTCAGGTCATCTATTGCTGAAATGTCTGTCAATGAGCATAGAATACGTGGAAGTATCTTTTTGATTCTTCCTATGATGAACGAACGGTTAGCTTGATATCTGTGTTTGGTCGTGTTTTTCATTTTTGTATCAATGATATCATCAACACTGCCCTTGATAAGAGACGTAAGATTTGATAACAAAAGGTTTATGTAGAATTCCTGAAAAACAGCAGTTTTAGTTTTGCCATTGAATTCTTCCAGGAGAAATTTTTCTTTTAATTCATAGTATTTTGACTCAACTGGCCACCTTAAGAAATACAATTCACGGAACATATCTACAGTTATGGATTCGTCAAATATGTTTGTGGCAAGATATTCTGCAGTTCCATCATCGAGGATGACTTCTATTATACGAATAGGAATGTCACATGTTTTGAGCTTGGGGTCACCGACAAGAGTTGTGATTTTCTGGCCATGACAAGCTTTGGTGAGTTTGATTCTTTCCTTAAGTCTCATGAGACAGAAATGATTATTATCAGTACAATAGCGGAACATTTTTTCTGAATAATAGCCACGATCAAATATTATTATTGAATCTTTGTAAATGCCAAGAGCTTCGAGGTTTTTCATGTGTTCTAATGCAGCTGCTCTCTCTGATGCAAGATATCTTTGGAGAGATGCATGTACAATATAATCATCCAATACGTCATAGACTATTGAAGCCAAGCCAGAAGAAAACTTGCGATTCTTGTCGTGCACAGTGAACATTTCTCCGAAGAATTCAAAATTCGATTTACAGTTAGGAACCTCAATTTTAGAGCCATCAATGGCAAAAATGTGGTATCCGTGCCAAGTTTTACGATTTTGGAGATTTTTGTAGAATATATCTACTGATAAGTTGAATAGTTCTTTGAATAAATGAGGGCTTATTTTTTGACGAGCTTTAGATATAGCTTGTTTGGAAACAGAAGGGAAATTGGTTGAAGATAAATCTTCAATTATTGAAGCAAGATTTTGAGACATTGAAGCTTTAGTTGAGTAGAATAGATATGTTACCAGATGGAGCATAGTAAGCTTGCGTTTGCGGATGAAGTGGTTCTTTTCACGATGAGCTTCCAGGCATTCTGGAGAAGATAAATACTGCTTGATCCTACTGATGATAAGTTTACAGATTTCATGTTTTTCCATACGTAACCTCCTAAATTTGCGTGATCGGGATGTGTTTCGCGGCCACGAAACAACACCCTTTTTGATCAATAGGCCGCGAAGCGGCCGCAAATTTTAGGGGATATGTCAAGCGTTTTTTGAATATTTATTTAATGATTTTAGGATAATAGAAAAGCTGTAAAGCTAGTATTTATCTAACTTTACAGCTTAAGTAGACCACATTGATACCAAGTACCATAAATATAGCGCCGCCTGCAAGGGCTACTGCTACTGCATTATGAACTGCCTTAGTTACGTCTTCATGTCTTTTTGCTCCAAAATACTGAGCTATGATGACCGTTGCTCCAGATGCAAGTCCTGTAAAAAAGCCCACGAAGAGGTTAACTATCATAGATGAAGATCCGCCAACAGCTGCAAGAGCCGTCGATCCAACAAATCTTCCTACGATTACTGCATCTACTGTGTTATATAACTGCTGGAAAAAAGTTCCAAACAAAAGAGGAAAGAAATACCTGAGCATCTCTTTCCAAATTACGCCTTCTGTTATCGCATTATCTGATATCTTTTTCATCACAAAGCCTCTTTAATTTTTCAAAACCATTTAAAGTCCTGAATCTTATCCATCTCAAAGGATCTGCAATCAAGATGTCTTGACCTTTCTCTTCCATATTCCTAACTTATAAATAATGAAAGTAAGTGTTGCTCCAATAAGCCAAGTTGTAACAAGACTATACTGAAGCATCAGGCAGTTACCTTCAGGAAGTTCTGGTGTCCTGGAAAGATATACAAGCAGATATGCAAGGGGAACTCTTACTGCAACAGAGTTAATAAGTGATATCCACATAGGAGTAAGCGTATCTCCGGCTCCTCTCATAGTTCCTGAAAGGCACTGGGTAACTTCCATTGCTATGTAGCCCGGCATGAGGATCATCATCATTCTATAGGACAGATCAACAAGACTTGAAGTATTGGTGAAGATGCCCATAAGTCCTTTTCCATACAGGAATATAAGAACTGCTATGATAATAGAGGTTGCCACTGCAATAAGTGTTCCCTTAAAGGTTCCTTCCTTAACCCTGTCCATTCTGTTGGCGCCAACATTCTGGCCCGTAAAGGTTGTAAGTGCCTGACCAAAAGAAAAGGCCGGCATCATGACAAAGCCATCAACTCGCATTACTATAACATTGGCAGCTATATAAGTTTCGCCAAAAGAGTTAGTCAGAACCTGTACTATAAGAAGTGACATTGAAAAAATAGCCTGAGTAAGACCAGATGGGACTCCAAGTGATATAAGTCGCATCATTGGCTCACGTCTTGGCTTAATATAGTTCATATTAAGATCAAAAAGATCTTTCATCTTAAGGAGCTTTCTGAACGACAGAATCGCAGATACAAACTGGGCAATAACTGTCGCAAGAGCAACTCCGGCAACTCCAAGCCCTAAATATCTAACGAACGCATAGTCAAGAACAATATTGATAACTGTTGCGATAAGAAGATACAAAAGAGCTGATATTGAATCACCAAGTCCTCTTAATATACCTCCAAGAATATTATAGTACGCTGTTCCCATTACTCCAAGAAAAAGAATAACCAGGTACTGCCAAGCCCAGTCAATGATAGCGTCAGGCGTATCGAGAACCTTCAAAAGAGGCATTGTTATGAAAGGAACTAAGATCATTATTATAAGAGATGACAAAAAAGTCAGATTAATACTAGTTCCTACCGCGATAGATAGTTCTTCCCTATCCTTGGCTCCATATGCCTGAGAAACCATGATACCTGCGCCAACTGATACACCTACAAAAAGCATCAGGAACAGATTAAGCAAAGGCCCTGCACTGCCAACAGCTGCAAGCGCGTTATCTCCAACATATTTACCTACTATAATGCTGTCTACAGTGTTATAAAGCTGCTGTGCTACATTACCGATAAGCATTGGTATCATAAACATAATGATTCTTTTAGCTGTAGAACCTGTAGTCATATCAACAGGTGCAAATAATTTTTGGATAAATTTCATTTCTGCTCCTAATAGTTTTTGTTATATAAGGTTTAATTTATTGAATTATTTAGACATACGAATATAGATTTTATGCCAAAAAGCAGCCTAAATCAATAAAATTTTTATTACTTTTTTTATCATAATTTTTATCATATTTTAAAAATATTTTGTGTTGAGATATTTTTATAAGAGTGTTATAATCATAATAGAGTTGATATATTGTTTCTTTTTTGTATCAAGGAGATTGGAAATGAGTATGAGTGTAGCAGGTGTTTCAAGCTACCATTCCAACACAGGGAAGTGGATGAAACAACTTATTAGCGGCAAGAAGATTAATTCAGCCGCAGATGATGCTGCAGGCAGTGCTATAGCTTCTAAGCTTACAAGCCAGATCAATTCAGCAAATGCCAGCGCATCTAATTATAAATCACAGATCATGAAGAACAATGTAGCCGATGGTGCTATGAGCGGTATGAATTCATACCTTGCTGATAAGACATCAAAGAGCGTACAGGCTTCAAATGATACCCTTTCAAGCGGTGATAAGGCTACAATTTATGATCACATGAACATCATGAATCAGGGAATATCCTCCCTTGCAAATACTACTTATAATGAGCAGAATGTACTTTCTGCTGATACAGTAGCAGCTGCATCAGGTTCAGGATTTGATCTTAGTTCTATTGAAAGCGCAACTGATTCTCTGTATTCAGCTATGGCAGCAAACGGAGCAGCAACCAATGCAGCTTCTCATGCAGCCAACATAGCTTCTATTACAGCTATCAACAGCGCAGCAGCTCTTAGCCGCGTAGAAGACGCAGATATGGCTAAGGCTTCAGTTGGACTTAGCGCATCCAAGACAATGGATGATGTTAACAACGCAATGCTCAAAAAGCAGATGGAAGATCAGGAAGAAGACAACAAGAGAATTCTTGGTGTTAACCAATAAATCGCAACCCACTAAAGGGGACCAGGCCTTACGTCTGGTCCTTTTTAGTGCCGTAAAACAGTTTACTTAAAGGTCTTATTATGATAATATTTATTTTAGTGATTTAAAGCGTTACGATTTAAAGCATTAAAACTATATTATCAGGAGGAGACCTCAAATGGCAGTAAAAGTTCTATTTCTAATCATCTTTTTTACCGTAATGATCTTTATCGGTGTTTCCACAAGAAAGCACGCCAAAAACGTTGAAGGATTCGTACTTGGGGGACGAACCGCAGGACCCTGGCTCACAGCTTTTGGTTATGGAACATCTTATTTCTCCGCAGTAGTATTCGTCGGATATGCAGGTCAGTTCGGTTACAAGTACGGCGTATCCGCTACCTGGGCAGGTATTGGTAACGCTGTAATAGGTTCACTTCTTGCATGGCGTATCCTTGGAAGACGCACAAGAGTCATGACTAAGCATCTTGATTCAAGAACAATGCCTGACTTCTTTGGTAAGCGTTTCGAAAGCAGAAGCCTTAGACTTGCAGCAGCACTCATTTCTTTTGCTTTCCTTATTCCATATACATCTTCTGTATACAACGGTCTTTCAAGACTTTTCAGAATGGCCTTTGATATTCCTTACGGCGTATGCGTTATCGTAATGGCAGCTCTTACCTGCGTATATGTAATCCTCGGTGGCTACATGGCAACTGTAGTCAACGACTTCGTACAGGGTATCATCATGCTCTTTGGTATCAGCGCTGTTATCCTTGCAGTTCTTCACAACAACGGAGGATTCCTTCAGGCTCTTACTACCCTCTCCGAGTACGATTCAGATCTTGCAGTAACCCAGGGCATGCACGGCGCCTTCACATCATTCTTTGGACCAGATCCTCTTAACCTTCTGGGCGTAGTTATCCTTACATCACTTGGAACCTGGGGACTTCCACAGATGGTCGGAAAATTCTACGCTATCCGCGATGAAAAAGCTATCAAGGCAGGAACAATTATTTCTACACTGTTTGCTATAGTCGTTGCAGGTGGTTCATACTTCCTTGGCGGCTTTGCAAGACTCTACAGTGGCAACGCAGCAATCCTTAACGCAGACGGCTCTGTTGCATATGATGCAATCGTTCCTACAATGCTCTCAGGACTTCCTGATATCCTTATCGGTATCGTAATAGTACTCGTACTCTCCGCTTCCATGTCTACTCTTTCATCACTTGTACTTACATCAAGTTCTTCTGTAACCCTTGATCTCATAGCTCAGATCAATAAGAAGATGAATGAAAAGAAGCAGCTCATCACTATGAGAGCCCTTCTTGTAGTATTTATAGTCCTCTCTGTAATAATGGCCCTTAACCCTCCCACATTTATAGCTCAGCTCATGGGCTATTCCTGGGGCGCCCTTGCAGGTTCATTCCTTGCACCATTCCTTTATGGCCTGTATTGGAAAAAGACGACCAAGGCATCTGTATGGGCATGCTTTATATCAGGTGTAGGTATCACTCTTTCAAACATGGCCTTCCACTACATCGCTTCTCCTATCAATGCAGGCGCCATCACAATGGCGGCCGGTCTTGTGATCGTTCCTGTAGTGAGTCTTCTGACTCCTAAGATGGACAAGAAAACTGTGGATGATATCTTCGAATGCTACAATGCTACAGTTACCGTTGAAAAGCGCTACAGTCTTGAGGAAGATGAGACTGAGGAAGAGATATCTGAAGAAGACGAAGAGAACAGAGAAAATGCTGTTTAAATAATTTTTATCCAAATACTATATATTTTATCTAATAAAAAAGTAACTGACTTTTCGCTTTATATGCGTTAGGTCAGTTACTTTTTTGTCTTTATATGCGTTAAGTCAGTTACCTATTTTTTGTCCTTATATGCGTTAAGCCAGTTACTTGTTTTGAGTTTTCACCCGCTAAAGTTACTTCCAAGCCATATTCTGCTTATAAGATCACATATAAATAAGGCTGTAATAATCATGAAGCAAATTTTATGAATCCTATTCGATCTGTTCTTATTCTGAAATCTTACAATAGCAGGATGAATACAGCAGATCGCTACACAAATGAGAAGTCCAAACATAAGTCCCGGAACAAGTGCTATCCTACTGTCAAAGTTCATGAAGTATCCGGTGTAGTCCCACATGTAATTCCCCATAGTCGCTTCTAAGATATAACTAGCAACAAGCTCAGACAAGGTAGCAATGATGCCGCCGACTATAAATACATATAGAGGCTTTTTGACTTTGAGCAGAGCAAATATTCCAAGTATTATGAAAAAGCCAATTCCGTAGATAGGAAGCCATGGTCCAAAGAGAACTCCTCTGTTAAGAAAGCCTCTCTTATGATATATCACATCGCACCATACGGATTCATATACCCATCCAAGGAAGCAGTACACCAGAAAACATTCAAAGTAATCACTGATCGTATTGATAAGCTTTTGTTTATTATCTTTGTCCGTTAAAACAATTTCCATTCTCCTATAAAACTCCCCTCTTCATATTATTGTAATAATAGGAAATTCAGAGGAATTCCCCATTGTAAAAAAGCAAAGTGGCCAGATCTGACCACTTTGCTCATAGTCTTTACTTAATATCTGCTCTCTTTAGTAATACAATAGTTTCTATTGATCTGGTATGACAGAACATATCTACAGGAACGCAGTCTGTTACTCTGTATCCGTTCTTGGTAAATATTCCAAGGTCTCTTGCAAGTGAATCAGGACCACAGGAGATATACACTACCTTCTTAGGATAAAGGATAAAGAGTGAATTAAGGAACTCTTCTGTAGCACCGCTTCTTGGCGGATCCATAAATACTACGTCTGCCTTGTCTCCGGAATCAGCCATCTGCTGCATGAATCTTGTAGCATCATTTTTGTAAAAAGTTACATTCTTGATTCCATTATTCTTGGCATTCCAGATAGCGTCCTTAACAGCATCTGCATTGATCTCAACGCTAGTAACATGCTTAACGTGCGGACTTGCGATAATTCCGATAGTTCCAACACCGCTATAGCAGTCAAGAGCTTCTTCGCTTCCATCAAGGTGAGCAAGCTCTATAGCTTTTGAATACATTTTCTCAGTCTGAACAGGATTAACCTGATAGAATGACTTTGGAGATATCTTAAACTCCATACCACAGACTGTATCTGTAATATAGCCCTTACCATAAAGGACCTTCTCCTGGTCTCCGAGGATCATGCTGGTATGCTTATCATTAACATTGAGCACGATAGTTGTGATCTCAGGATGTGCCTTTAAAAGCGCCTTCACAAAGTTATTCTTGGAAGGAAGAATAGGGCTTGTAAGAACCAGTATTACCATTATCTGGCCACTGTTTCTTCCAACTCTTATAAGTACATGACGAAGAAGGCCCTGGCCATAGTCTTCATCATAAGTTTTGATCTTAAAGGAACGGAGCATTCCTCTTATTGTGGCGATGATATCATCAGCCTTCTTGTCTTCCAAAAGGCACGCATCCACAGGTACAACCTTGTGTGAGCCTTCCTGATAGATACCTGAAAGAGGATTGCCTTTTCTGTCATGAGTAAATACAGCATGGACCTTGCATCTGTAATGATCAGGATCCTCCATGCCTATAAATTCTCCAACCTCGCAGTACTTGCCAATAAGCCCCTCGAGTCTGTCATGCTTAACCTTAAGCTGCTGCTTGTATGGCATATCAATAAACTGGCACCCACCGCATTTAGAAGATACTTTGCATCTGGTCTTTACTGATTTAGTTTCAACCTTATCAGATTTAGCATTACTTCTAGTAACCTTTGCACTTGGTTTTCCTGTTTTTGAGCTAGTCTTCACACTATTGGTACTATTCTTTACAGGCTTACCTGTCTTAGTGCCTGCCTTATCTGATCTGGCGCCAGACTTTACAGTCTTTGTTCTTTCCTTATCAGTCTTGGAGCTGAGCTTAACAGATTTAACACCATTTTTACCAGTTTTAGCACTGCCATCAGTTTTCTTATGAACCTTTGAAGCCCCCGGATTACCGGTCTTCTTATTCATCATCATCTAAATCCTCTGCCTCATCCATGAGCGCACGCTTTGTAACTGCTCTTCTTTCTGTATCACCTGTGATATCTTTGAACTTAAGGCCCTGAATATTCTTTACAAGACCATAAGCCTTCTCAACTTCGCTTCTGTTGATCTTAACGAAGCAGTTGATACGATCACTTCCTTTTCTGGAAAAAAGCTTCTGCCATAATGACTGTTTCTGCCAATCAATATAGTAAGAAATCCTGTTCTTCAGAAATATTCTTTCAAGCTCTTTTTTGTCTCTCTGAGATAAAATATTGCAAAACACAACTTCATTGTCAAAGTTCTGAGACTCATGTAATATGCTTGACATTCTGTCTTCTCCTTAATGAATAAATAATAGTTTAATACAAGGGTGTATTTTACTTAAAAATCTTAAATTTTCCAATATGCATTTTTCCGAAAATTACATAACTTCATACATATATCTTACACGAAGTATACGTCTGATGGATTCATTGAGCCTGTCTTCTGTGATCACGCCTGTGCTGAGAGCCTCCATGATACCATTATAAGCTTCCTGGAAATCTTCCGGCATATAGATCATATCTGCTCCGGCTATGATAGCTGCAACAGCGGCCTGCCCTGAAGAATATGAGCTTGTGATTGCTGGTGTATTCATGGCATCAGTAATAACTATGCCATCATATCCAAGACTTCCCCTTAAGGTATCTGTGATAGCACCTCCGGAAAGACTGCAAGGTGTATCGCCTGAGATTGCAGGGCATACAACGTTACTAACCATGATCGCATCAACGCCAGAATCTATAGCATATTGAAAAGGAATAAATGCGCCTGACTGAAGTTCCTCCATTGAAAGATCCACTGTTTCAAGACCTGACATAGGATCTGAAACTCCTACAGGAAAAGATGTAGCACACGCACTTACGCCCTTTGATTCGAGTGATGTTATATATACAGATGCTACCTGAGCTGTAAGATTTGCATCTGTACCGAAAGAAGTTTCTGAGTCTGTAAGTCCAAGGCTTGGAGCCAGATTCAGATTAAAGCCGTAATTGAGAAGATAGGATCCTAGAGTATTAGCATTCTCTATGGCATCATCGCTTCCTCCGATCTGCGAAGGAGCTTTGGTTGCTGTGATTCCAAGACTTGTAGCTGCTACGCTTCTGCTTCCGCCCTCTTCTGATACTGCAAGAAGGAGAGGGAATCTACTCATCTGAGATGTTGTAGCAAGCATTTCTTTGATCTGATCATCGCTCTTTATATTATTAGACGAATATATGATTCCGCCTACTGTATACTGCTCAAGTGCTGCCTGTGTGCTGCTTCCGGCCTTTACTGCGCTGTCAACTCCGGTAAGTTGTTCAGGTGTAACGAAAAAGATATATGCTGCCTTTTCTTCTAAAGTCATGTCGAGAAGTGTTCCGTCAATCCTGTTATTAACCATTTCTTCTGTTTGAGAAGTAAGAGGCACTTCCTCATCATCAGGAGTGATTATTGCTATTTCTTCATTTTCAGAACTATCTGATGCTGCAACCTCTGCCTGCTTCTCGTTCTGATGGTTTATTACGGCTGCCGAAACCTTTTTGATGCCCCATACAAGCCCAGCTATAGTGACTGAAACCAAAACCAGAACTATCATATAGGCTATAAATTGGGATCTGCGGCGACGACGGCGACGACTTTCTCTTTTCTGCTGCTTAGACTTTTCCTGAACATTACCCTGTTCAAAATCCTGAGCTTCATCAACTACTGCATTATTATTTTCTTCCCTCATATCTTTTTTCCCTCCCTAACCGAAAATAAGAACAAATTGAAAATGAAAAAAATAGTAATGACAATACTTAAAAACATTTTAACACAAAAGGCGCAAAAAAAGAACGGCGACCTTTTATCTTCAAGCCACCGTTCTTCATTCTGTTGAAACTTTATTACTAATTACTATGTTGCTATTAAACTGCGTTGGTTCTTCACATCCCAAGGGACTGTTCCTCCGTTTTCTCAACCTGCTTTTTCCATTCACTTGTGCTTTTAAAAGCTGTGGTGGTCAAGATGGAGATATTGATCGTCGCCACAAATCATGTACTCAAGCCGTTGTAATAATATGACACTGTTCCTTAATCATAAATCAAATTTAGTAGTCTGGTGGTCTGTACCTTCCTTTCCAGCAGTTATAGTAAAGTACCTATGTCTTTGGAGTATACCTACCTTTCTTTCGGTCCCCCGAAGTATTTTTACTACCTAATTCGTTTGGATTGATTATAGTATACTAAAACGCTTTCGATTTGTCAAGTCAATTTGCATTAATTTTAATTGTTTTCTGTTTATTAATTGATATTTTGTTTAGATTTCTGCTATTTATTTGAATTTTATATTGTATTCTGACAATTATAAGCATATTTTTTGGCTCTCGTTTCCTCAAGAATTATGCCAATTTTATAAACTCTCTCATCCAAAATCTTGCATCTCAAAAAGGAAACCAAAGATCGTATCTTTTCAAATGCGCTAAAAAAGCCATGACACATAGCTTTTAATAAACTAAATGTCATGGCTTAAATTTTCAGATTTATACGAAAATTGAAAAATCAGATAAGAGGATATTTGTCTGTAAGTGACTTAACAATTGCTTTAGCTTCTTCGATTCCTGCTTCCTTTTTCTTGATAACAGTAGCGATTGCTTCAGCAATCTTATCCATATCTTCTGTGTTCATGCCTCTTGTAGTAACTGCAGGAGTTCCAAGACGGATACCGCTTGTTACAAATGGAGACTGCTTTTCGTTAGGAATTGTATTCTTGTTGGCTGTGATATGAGCTTCGTCAAGCCAAGCCTCAACCTCTTTTCCTGTAAGATCATAGTTAGTAAGATCTACAAGCATAAGGTGGTTGTCTGTGCCGCCTGAAACGATCTGGATATCTCTCTTCATGAGGCCTTCGCTGAGAGCCTTGGCATTATCGATAACGCCCTGCTGGTATACCTTGAAAGAAGGATCAAGAGCTTCCTTGAAGCAGATAGCTTTAGCTGCGATAACGTGCTCAAGAGGACCACCCTGGATTCCAGGGAATACAGCCTTGTTGAACTTGAACTTGTCCTGAGCAGCCTGATTCCACATGATCATACCGCCTCTTGGTCCGCGAAGAGTCTTGTGAGTTGTTGTAGTAACAACGTCAGCATATGGGAATGGACTTGGATGAAGTCCTGCTGCTACGAGTCCTGCGATGTGAGCGATATCTACCATAAGGATAGCGCCGCATGCATCTGCAGCTTCTCTGAACTTCTTGAAATCAAGTGTTCTGCAATAAGCAGAAGCTCCAGCGATAATGAGCTTTGGCTTATTCTCTATTGCGAGCCTCTTCATCTCGTCATAATCAAGAAATCCGTTTTCGTCAACGCCGTAAGGGATAACCTTAAAATATGTACCGGAGATGTTAGCTGGGCTTCCGTGTGAAAGGTGTCCGCCCTGGCTAAGATTCATTCCCATGATAGTGTCGCCTGGCTGAAGGAGTGCGAACTGCACTGCGAGGTTGGCCTGAGCACCTGAATGAGGCTGAACGTTAACGTAATCACAGCCAAAAAGCTTTTTAGCACGCTCTCTTGCAAGATTCTCAACGCGGTCTACAACGTAGCATCCGCCATAATATCTTTTTCCAGGAAGACCTTCTGCATATTTGTTAGTAAGCGGGCTTCCCATTGCTGCCATTACAGCCTTACTGGTCCAGTTCTCGGAAGCGATCAGCTCTATGTGATCGTTCTGGCGCTGCATTTCATCCTCAATTGCCTGAGCTATTTCCGGGTCGATTTTTTTGACTTCATCCAATGAATACATTTTCTCTCTCCTACAATATTTACCGACTTAAACGGTTTTCTACTGGTTTTTTAGCATCACTTGGCATATCATAGCATATAGATAAATCAAATTCTATATGACAAAAGTAATTTTTTGAACAAATACTCAAAAATTTTTAGATTAATTTTGTAATGGGTATATCCCATAAAAATTATTCAGTGCATTGGATGATGTACTTCAAGGAGGAAAAGGATGTTTTACGTGATCGTCAATCCGGGTTCAGGGTCCGGAAGGGGATATTATACCTGGAAGAAGCTCGAAGAAGGTTTTGTTGTTGCAGGTCTTAAATATCAGGTTGCTACAACTAAAAAGGCTGGAGACGCAAAAAGACTTGCTACTTCACTTATAGAAAAGCACGCACACGATGAAGGTCCCATCAAGCTTATTGTCATAGGCGGCGACGGTACTATGAATGAAGTAATTAACGGTATTACTGATTTTGATAAGGTTGTTCTTGGTTATATTCCGGGAGGTTCAGCTGGAGACCTGGCTCTTGGTCTTGGTATTAACGTAGTTGGTACAGACGAACTTATAAGAAGGATCACAGAAGGCAAGGTCCTTCGCACAACAGATATAGGTAAGATCGTATATAACAACGTATCATCCACTTATTCAAGACTTCATGATGAGAAAATAGAGACTACAAGATACTTTGATGTTAGTGCAGGAATAGGCTTTGATGCTGCAGTATGCGAAGAAGCCCTTTCTTCAAGACTCAAAAAGGTACTTAATGCCATAAATCTTGGAAAGCTTACATATCTTTTTATAGCTCTGCATCAGATCTTCTCTATAGACAAAAATGCTATGGATATAACCACCAAAGAAGGTGAAACTCTTCATCTTGATAAGGCCATTTTTGCTGCTGCCATGATACATCCATATGAAGGCGGCGGCTTTATGTTCGGTCCAAATGCAGACTATACTGATGGTATGTTTGATATCTGCGTTGCAGGTGACATGTCCATTCCTTCTATAATAAGAGCTCTTCCTTCTGCCAAAAAAGGCAAGCACTTTAAATACAAGGGGCTTCATGCACTAAAAAGCGGTGAGATCCATATCAAAACCGAAAAACCTTTATGGGTTCATACCGATGGAGAAGTTTCCATAAAATCTGACGATATTTTAATATATAATTCAGGTTTCAGGCTTAAGCTTATGGTGTAAGCATCCGATAAATATTTGGGGTTCGAAAATTTTTACGTTTTTTGTAATAATCCACCATTTTTTAGCGAAATATCGATATTTTTTCGGTTAGTTTCATCTTGCGGATATGTTTATGTGCGAGTATAGTATTATTTGTAGCTTCGGACATCTTGCCATTTAACAGTTTAAGAGAAGGAAAAAACTATGCAAAATTTCATGAAAGCAGATGCCTACAGCAAGCCATTAACGGCTGCACGCGTGAAGGAAACTGTACTTATGCTGATTCCTACCGCTATATATGCTGTAATCTATCTGGTATGGTTCAACTACATAGAAACTCGTAGGGTTATTCATTTTACAGAAATGCATACACGAATTGACGACATGATCCCATTTGTGGAAGTGTTCGTAATTCCGTACATACTTTGGTTTTTCTTTATAGCCTTTTGTACTGCATTTCCGTTACTGAAATTTGAAAAGGAGGACTATTGGAGGTTTATGATATTCCTGGGGACAGGAATGACTCTTTTCCTGATCATCTCCACTTTCTTCCCAACAATTCAGTACCTAAGACCAAGCCAATTTGAGCGTAACAATATCTTCACAAGACTTGTAGCAGTATTTTACAAATACGATACCAATACTAACGTATTTCCTAGCATGCACGTTTATAACGCTATTGGCGGTGCATTCAGTATCAACTACAGCAAACGATTCAGCAAAGGCTGGAAGATGTGCTCTCACGTTATAGCATTGTCCATAGTTCTTTCAACTATGTTCATCAAGCAGCATTCATTTACTGATGTTGTAAGCGGAATCGCACTTGCACTGGTTATGTATTATATAGTTTATCGCTCAGATATTGTTTTGAACTTCCTTAGAAAGATTCACTTTATCGATCCTCTTCCAGAGGAAGGCGAGGTTGCAACTCAGGAAATCAGACTTTGATCATACAAAAAAGCTCTCTGCTTCATGGTGTGCTACCCGTCAAGGGGACAGTGAAAAATAATAAGTGATTGGATACCGT
>CAMVNV010000094.1 GCA_947168935.1 uncultured Butyrivibrio sp.
AATAATGTCGACATCCATGATAACGGGATGCACTTCTCCTGCTGTTAATTCTGCAATTGGCAGTACAGGCTCATCAGACTTTAGTTCTGTCACTGAAAGTTCTATTTCAGATACTTCTTCAGCCCAGAATTCTATAATTTCAGGCCAGGGAGCTAGTGGCTCATCTGAAAGTGCTTCAAGTAATTCAGGAGAATATTTAAGTACCGGGGTAGCAGGTACTGGAACTTCCACCGATATAAGTGCCTCTATCGAAGCATCCGTAGAAGGAATGACTACTGTTTCCAAAGATCCTTATGGTGGCGGAAATGAACCTATTCCAGACGGAGATCTTCAGCTTGTATTCATAGGAGACAGCCAGTTTGATAACTGGAGAAATTCAAGCACATCAATTTCTGAACTAGTAGGTGAAGAAATGAATGCGCTTCACTATAACCTTGGTGTAGGCGGAACATGTGCCGCAGTTGAAAGAACTCAAAATGGTAACAGCACTTCTGCAGATAATAATGACTATGAAGAAGCAAACTTTACAGCTATCTGTCATATGTTAAAGGGAGATCTGAGCACAGAGAGCTATAAGTTTTCTCTTGACCCGGAATATGATGTTGTACTTCAATCCATTAAACCCGAAAAGGTTGATTACTATATCATAGAATACGGCTACAATGATTACTATATGGGACTTGATATCTACAACGAGAATGACCCTTATGATGAACACACTTATTATGGTGCTTTAAACACAGGTATAAAAATGCTTAAAGAGATCTCTCCTAAAGCTCACTTCATCATCTGCACACCTTGCTATTGCAGATTCTATAATGGTTCGGGAAAAGATATGGGAGATGCCTATAATGTATCTAAAGGCCAGGGTTCTCTTGCTCTGTATGCAGATTATGCCCTTAAGCTTGCCGATAATATAGGAGCAAGAAAACTTGATGCAATAAGCGGAACAACCTTTAATCTTAACTCATACACCTATAAAGAATATCTTGAAGATAATATCCATCTTGGATACAAGGGCCGTTTAGTTTATTCCAAGGCTCTCCGAAGGATAATCCTCGATGATATGGGAATATATGATTCTGAAAATGAAGGTGACATAAGTAATATGCTTTCAATAGCTGATTATTAAATTTTCAGATTGAGCATAGAAAAACGCTTAAATATATAAACATAATTAAATACAGACAATCCCATCTCATAAAAAAACACCTGACATTCACAAAAACATGTGTGAATGTCAGGTATTTCATTATGCTCTATAACTATTTAACGCATCTATTACGTAGTCCTGCTCTTCTTCTGTCATGCCATTATACATTGGAATAGACAAGACTTCATTTGCATACTCTTCTGTTATCGGGTATTCACCCTCTTTGTGTCCAAGATATGCATAAGCTTCCTGGAGATGAGGAGGTACAGGATAGTGAATGATACTTCCTATCTCTTTATCTTTTAAATACTCTATAAGCTTATCGCGGCTCTTGCATCTTATAACGTACTGGTGCCAAACAGCATAGCTGTCATCAACCTCTATAGGAGTTATAATTTCTGGATTACTCAGCTTCTTGGAATATCTCTTAGCAAGCTTTCTACGCTCATCTGTGATCTCATCCATATATTTAAGTCTTACTTTAAGGAGCGCAGCCTGCATCTCATCAAGTCTTGAATTTGCACCAACCACTTTATTGTAGTAGTGCTTATGGCTTCCATAGTTACGGTAAGTCTTAACCTCATCTATAAACTTTGGATCATGTGATATGACCGCACCAGCATCACCAAATGCGCCCATGTTCTTAGTAGGATAAAAAGAGAAGCATCCAACATCACCAAAGGTTCCAACCTTCTGCCACTTCCACATAGCTCCATGTGCCTGAGCGCAGTCTTCTATTAGGAAAAGACCATGGCGTTTACATATATCAACAATTCTGGTCATGTCAGTAACCTGGCCATAAAGGTGTACTACCATGACAGCCTTTGTTTTATCTGTAATGCTTCTTTCTATAGCATCGATGTCTATCTGAGAATTCTCATCAGGTTCAACAAAAACAGGAGTTGCACCGTTCATTGTAATTCCCATGACACTTGCGATATATGTATTGCCCTGAACTATTACTTCATCACCCTGTCCGATGCCAAGCATACGGATACCGATCCAAAGCGCATCAAGACCTGAAGCAAGACCTGCACAATAGATATTTGAAGGCTCACAAGCCCCGCTCATACCTGTGCAGCAAAAAGAAGATTCTTTATTATCAGAACTTTTTACAGCATTATATGCTGCGAACTCTTCTTCAAAAGAACTAAGTTCTTTTCCAAGGATATACCATCCTGAGCGAAGAACACGAAGTGCAGCTTCTTCATACTCTGCCTGATGCTTCTGAAAGCCAAGATCCATTCTATTTGCCAGTATTTTCATTTATATTTACGCCTCATCAATTTTCTAAATATCTATAAATAATAAATTCGCCACTGTAATCAACTATTTCAACTCTGCAATCAGGATATTCTTCTTGCATATAGTCTAAAAAAATATCTTCCGGACCTGATCGACTGATAAAACGAACCTTGTCACTTATGAATGCAGACCTTGATAATTCCTCAAATCCATATCTTTTAATCTGATCATAGTAGGAAGGACTTTTTAAAAATGTTCCTCCCCAAAAGGTATAGTTTGTAGGTTTTTGATCAGGGTATACTGTAAAAGGATCTCCTGTCACAATTAATGAAGTATTATAAATATAAAAATATTCATCATTATCCATAACGTATTTTTCAAGATTCAATTTGGTCTGAACAGCATCAGGATTATATTTGTTCCAATTTGCACTCTTAGCTCCCATAACCGCAACTATACTACAAGATACAGCTAAACTTGCACATGCAATGATCAAGGAAATATCTCGTTTATTATCAGCAGGCTCCTTTCCTTTTTTCAATACTATCATATTAAGAACTGTTCTAAGGCACAAAACAAGCCCTGGAACCATAGTACAAAAAACAACAGGATATACTGCTCTATCTAGAAATCTTCCTCTCATAAGAAGGTATGCAATGAATGCTAATCCCAGCAGCAAGAAAAGCCCCATCCCGCAAACATCTTTAAAAGAATGTTTTTTATTTACATTAACAATTCTACAAACTGAAATAGCTAATACTGATATTCCAAAAACAATGAAAAATATCCTTATCCACAAAGAACTATTTTTAAATATATTGAACATTCCAAACAAAAGAGCTCTTCGACTTGAATATCCATAAAAGCTATGCTTTTCTACCGCATTATTTAGCGTATTAAAGGCATTATAATCAACCCTCTCATCCATAAAAAACCAGTTATTAACAAGATGATACAGATTTTCATTCCATCCAATTGACTGATACAAATCCGGAGCTTCTTCATAAGTCAGATGGGTATAATCAGTATACTGACCACATGCATCGTAATAAAGCTTAAACTCATTCCACCCATGAAAGGTTCCACTATACCAATCTGCAAAAAAGGATATTGCAGCAATAGCAATTACACCAATGAATAATAAAATGCCTCTTCTTTTTTTTATGTTCTTATTGAACATGGCATAGGTTATAGCAAGTAAAGCGGAAATAAAAGAAATATATCCGCTTTCAATTCTTATATTCCATGCAAAGAAAAAAAGGACAAAAATGATACCTGTAACCACACTGCTTGTTATTGCAGTATCTTCTTTGTTCATAGTAAGTATAAGCAATACCGCAGAACATCCACAAACCGCTGGAACAATAGAGAATGTGATGTATACAAAATTAAAAAGGTAGATACCTGTTATAAGAGAAAAGAACATAAATAAAACAATTATCTTATTATTCTTTTTAATTCCCGAATCCTTTACGACTTTATTGATAGCATAATAAAGACATAAGCTACTTGTTAGTACCAATGCCATAAACATTAGCATATACCAAGGAAAAGAACCCGATATCTTATATAAAACTGATATCAGCAGGGCATAAAGATACTCACAATAAAAAGGAACCGCTATCGGGGTTCCCGTTTTGTAACCTGCCAATATACTCAAAAGCCCATAATCATCGTTAGTTGGAAATTTCGGGCTTTTTAATATCCAAAATATTATGAGAGCAAAACTCAAAAAAACATATTCCAAAACAGCTATATGCTTTTTTGTCTTATTCTCTTTTTTGATAGCCATTTAATATTTCTCCGGTCTATTATTTATTTTTATTAATCGTATCAATAACGAATGGAGGTCTGTTTCTTGATTCTTCAAGTGCTCTCCAAACATATTCTCCTATAATTCCTATCATAAGAAGGATAAGACCTGATGAAAACAAAAGAACACACATAAGTGATGCGTATCCCAGCATAGGAGTGCCCACTGTAAGCTTTTCGTGGATTACAAGTATCATACCAACTATTGCACACAGATCAAACAAAACGCCTACTATTTCCATAAAACGAAGAGGAACATATGTAAAGCTCATCATTGAATCAACAACGAGCTTGAACTTCTTGGAGAAGGTCCATCTGGACTCGCCTACCTCACGGTTCTTGCGGTCAAAATAAATCTTCTCTGATCTAAATCCAAGCCACATAACCTGAAGTGTAAGAGATGAATTCTTCTCATCCATACGCTCTAAAACTTCAATGACCTGTCTGTCTACAAGATAGCAGTCGCATCCGCCCTTGGGCATATCCTTGTTGATAAGCTTACGAACAATGCGATAATACAAGCCAGCAAAGAACTTCTTAACAGCACCTTCATCTCTTGATCTGCGGATAGCAAGAACGACTTTATTACCGCGTTTCCAGCTCTCGTACATCTCAAGGATAAGAGTAGAATCTTCCTGAAGATCAGCCTGTTTGGTTACAGCGCAGTCACCTGTACATACTGAAAGTCCGGCAAGAAGAGCTGCATGCTCACCAAAATTACGTGAAAGCCTTGTACATACTACATGCTCATCACGCTCTCTTATTTTGTTCATGATCTCCCAGGAATTATCTCCAGATCCGTCATCAACAAAGACAATCTCATAATCGCCAATCTTATCGAGAATCTTGGCTTTCATGTCTTCATATAACATTTCGAGAGTATCTGAATTCCAATATACTGGTACTATAATTGATATCTTGCTCAATGTTTTCCCTCTTTTACTTCTTTAATAAATTCGTCGTAGTCACGGATATACTCAGATTCCATGTAATGCTCACTTGCAAGGCACATCAGAACTGAATCCGGTGAAAAATGATACATCTCTTTCCAGACCATGGTATCGAGAAATAAAGCCATTCTTGGCTTATCCAGTTTGATTATCTCCTTGTGAGTTCCATCGTCTACAAGTACATCACTGGATCCTGCAACATTGATAAGAACGAACTTAGTAAGTCTGTTGGCATGCTTGCCTCTAACTACTTCAGAATCAGACCCGTAAATATAAAAGGCTCTCTTTATGGCAAAAGGAATATCCTTACCATCTCCTTCTGCAACAACAAGATTGCCCCTTTCATCGCCATATTCCTTAAATTCAAGGACGCTGTATCGTTTATCCACTAATATAATCCTTTCAGGTTATAATACTACGATGCAAGAGTTGATATTTCTTGTATCGAAAATTGTCATAATTAAGCCATATCATAAATAAGCTATATTATTATACACTTTAAATATCCCATTTACTACCTAGGATATTTCCAATACCTTGATTCTATAACTAAATATATCAACTATTACTGCTCTAATTACGCTGCTTCATCATTCTAAGAACGACCAAATTAGTTAGCTTTTATATCCTTAGTTTTAGTATCCTTAGTTTTTACATCCTTAGTATCTTCTGCCGCTTCTACCTCTTCCACATCTTCAGGCTCAGATAACTCGTACACATAAACCTTATAAGCTAATCCCTGCCCACTGGCCTTGAGTGTAAGACTTACGTCCTCTGCATTAGTTATCTCAACTCTGGAAAAAACGTACTTGCATCCAAGATCATACAGCGCTTTTGCATCAACATACAGATCATCTTCTGTAATACCAGCAAGGCTTCCTGTATACATAGGAACTGATTCGTAGTTACCTGAATAAAGGGTACATCTGATACCTGAGTTATCAAAATAAGCAGCTGAAGCTGGCTGTAATTCAAGAGCAGGGGCTATAACCTGACGCCACTTCTCCTTATATTCCAGTGAGTAAAATCCAAGGTAGCCATCAAGTGTTGAAATATCGCTATATTCAAGCTGAGCCGGATACAAAAGATAAGCTACACACATCTCACCTTCTTTATATCCGATCTCTTTTTTCAAAGCTTCAAAAAGCTCTGTATCATAGAACTCTTTATAGCTTAAGTTTTCTTTATTAGACTTGCCATCATGATGAGTTCTGTAATACTGACCATATGCAGTATAGAACAGATCATCATATCTTGCAGTCTGACCAAATGGAAGTACAGGCTGGATCAGGATAACACCTATTGCTGCCAATGCAAGAAGATATGTTAACAGTTTAATGGTAATCTCTTTCTGCCTGCTCAATGTCCCCTGAGAAGCGTTCATCACTATTCTGTAGCATACAATAAAGAATGATGCATACCAAAGAAATGGGTTAAAAAAGATGGTTCTGTTAAACTGCCATCCCTTAAGGGGCGGTACGATAGTCTCAAACAAAGTCCTGACAATCTGACAGTTATAAAGGCCATAAACTACGCTATTAAAGGCAATACCAAGAGCACAAAAATTATAAAAATCGTGGAAAATGCCCGCTCCGTTGCCATCTTTAATATATTTACTGTTTAGGTAAAAGAAATATATGACACATGTTGGAAGAACGATATACAAATGAGCATCGTTAGCATGCATCATGCCGCCAGCCCACGCCATTCCTATCTCTTTTAATATCTCAATTACAGATAGATTAGCTTCTACCATAGTGGATCTGATGGTAACTTCATTTGAAAATAGCATAGTAGCAAAAAGTCTGTATTCGCAAATCACGCTTCCAACGGCAAGAAGTACGAGGCCAAGGGCAAGCTGCCATGGAAATTTATGGTTACGAGCCCAAATCCATATGATCGCAATAACAAGGTATCCCATGATAAAGATACCGTGATAAGAAAAATATGATAAAAAAGGATAACAGAATATCAGAAGAAATTTTAAAAATGATGGTTCAAGATAAGCTCTTCTAAGTAGGTATATAATAAGAGGAATAGCAGCAAAAGGAATACCAAATGCAGGAAACAGATTAAGTATTCCATATGCAAATGACACAAGCACGGCAAGTGATACAGCTGATGTATAATCGCGTTTTATAGGATGAATATAGTAAACACCTTTCTTAGTCCATGTATCAAGGCCCTCGTGAGCGATGATATCATAGCAAAGAAGTCCACTTCCTACCATGGCAATAATAATCTTAATGAAATATCCAAAAATATAAGCCTTAAAGGCAGGAAATATCATAAAAAGAACTGTATATAAAGAAAATTCTGATGGCAGAACATTTCTACTAATTCCATTAAGAAAATCCGTTCCAGCTTCGAGAGCAAAAAATGTCCCATCATTTTTCATCATCTGGAACTGAGGTATGAAAAGATCAAGATTATCATGAATAGCAAGATAAGAATTATCTCCCAACTTATAATAAAGAATTATAGTACATATGAAAAAGAGGCCAACAAAAATAAAAGCCCAAAATTTTTCAAAAAATCTGCCTATAGTTTCTATAAAATCTTTCATAGCCGTGTTCCTCGTAGTCCTCTATTATAGAAAAGCGATTTCATTTAATTAAAAACAAAATCGCTTTTTACTATTCATTCTTTATTACTTCTCTTTTTTGAAAAACTTCATTCGTTCCTGACCGCCAATGCTATGAGCTGCATCTTCGCCATGTTTTAAAATCGCATTTACAAGTTGCATTCTAAAGCCTGCATCAATAAAGTCGCAGTGCTCGCAGAATTTATAATTCTGACGACCCTTAGCTATAGCTTTTCTTGCAGCCATAAGCCCTGCACTAGCCCATGCTTCTTTAAGTGGCATCTTATTAAGATCACCAAAATCAGTTACTTCGAAGTTATCACAACAGCAAAGACCTATCTTTCCATTAGGCATAATCCACATGTCAGTAAATGGAAGAAGGCATGTCTCCTTGATAACCTTGACAGTCTCCTTCTTATTAGGAGCTGATCCGGCACGGTTTGTAAGAACCTCCTGAAGGTATCTCATCTGGATCTGGATATCAAGTCCTTCAAATTCTTCAGGATGAGCCTTAACATAATCATAAATCTGCTGAATGTTAGGATGAAGCTTCATCTCCATTGAGTAGTTATTGATAATAAGCTGATTAATATAAGGCTTGATCTCTTTAACCTTCTCAATTGTAAGAATAAGACCATTGGTAGACATGAAGATAAAGCTTTCAGGGAGCTTTTCTCTTGCATACTTATGGAATTCTACAATTCGGGTATCAAGCCAAGGTTCGTTGTTACCATAAAGTGTAAGATGTCCCTTATATCCCCAGTCTGCAAGCTGATCTATGATAGAACGATAGAGATTATCATCGATCTTGGCAAGAGGACGCTTTTCTGCATGAACGTTAGCTGTGCAGAAGGCGCAGGTAGAGTTACATCTGTTAATTGTCTCTATATTAACTACATTGGGCTTCGGTACTTCAGGACCGTTCATGAAGTAATCAACATACTTCTTCTGAGAACGTGATCTTGTAATAAACTGAAGCTTAAGATAAGCATTACTAGCAAGATTTGGAAAATATTTTCTGGCATTCCAGCCAAGTTTACCCATAAAACTGTTAACTTTGATCGGCATATGTTTACTTCTTTCTTCTAATATACTGTTATCATTTAATTTGATAATATTCCTAATTATTATCTAATATTTAGAATATTAGTCAATCACTTTCCTTACCGATAAGTGATATTTTCTTCCTATGAAGACCATTTAACTCCATTTCAAATGTTCGTCTGCTACCTATAGCCATATTTTGAAGCATAAGTCCTGTAAAAAAAGACTGCAACGCTGCGATCATAGTAAAACCGCAAACAATAAGTGTCGGGAATCTTCTAACCTCTCCTGTCTCCCAGAATTCTGTAAATACAGGGATTATGAAGATCACAGCAAGAAGTGCAAGCACTACTGCCATCGCTGCAAAAAATCTAAGGGGCTTATAGTCTCTATATAGTCTTGAAATAGTACCTATAACTTTAAATCCGTCAGCATAGGTATTAAGCTTGGACTCAGAGCCTTCGGGTCTGTCTCGATATTCAATAACAACATTATCAATCTGCATATTGTTAGCTACAGCATGAATAGTCATCTCAGTCTCTATCTCAAATCCTTTGGAAAGAACAGGAAAAGTCTTAACAAACTCGTAGCTAAAGGCTCTGTATCCAGTCATTATATCCCTTACATCACAGTCAAAAAGCTTGTTGATAGAACCTCTTACAAGACTGTTTCCAAAGTTATGAAAAGGTCTTTTGTTCTCAGTAAAATATGTAGATGATAACCTGTCACCAACTACCATATCTGCGTTATGGTTAAGAACTTTCTCAACCATTTCGGGAGCAGCTTCCATTGGATAGGTATCATCACCGTCAACCATGATATAGCACTGAGCTTCTATCTCACGGAACATACGCCTTATAACATTGCCCTTGCCCTGCATGTACTCATCTCTGACAACTGCGCCAGCATCCCTTGCTATCTCAGCAGTTCTATCAGTAGAGTTATTGTTATATACATAGATAATTGCATCAGGCAAAGCTTTTTTGGCATCTTCTACGACCTTTTTAATTGTCTTTTCTTCGTTGTAACACGGTATAAGTACCGCTATCTTATCCATAAAACCCCCTGTCTATTATCCTATCTTGTAATAATCCTTGTACCAGCTGACAAAAGAATCTATGCCATCTTTAAGAGATGTATCCGGCTTAAATCCAAAGTCCTTTTCAAGTTCAGATACATCTGCATAGGTCTGATAAACATCTCCAGCCTGCATTGGAAGGAACTCTTTAGTAGCAGTAACTCCAAGAGACTCTTCCAGGAAAGATACCATGTCCATAAGTGGTTCAGGATGGTTATTACCAATGTTATAAACCTTATATCTTGCGCCCTTACCATTATCTTCGGGTGCATTGGGGAGAATATTAACAACACCGGTAACTATATCATCAACATAGGTGAAATCCCTCTTCATATCACCGTTGTTGTAGATCTGAATAGGCTTACCTGCCATGATCTTGTCTGTAAATTTGAAAAGAGCCATATCTGGTCTTCCAAGAGGTCCGTATACTGTAAAGAATCTAAGACCTGTTGATGGAATTCCATAAAGCTTTGAATAAGCATGAGCCATAAGCTCATTGGACTTCTTGGTTGCTGCATATAAGCTTACAGGTTCGTCAACCTTATCATCTGTTGAGAATGGAACTTTGGTATTGCCACCATATACAGAACTTGATGAAGCATATACAAGGTGTTCAACGCCGTTATATCCATCTTCTTTATGGTCATAGCTGTGTCTGCAGGCTTCAAGGATATTGAAAAATCCTATAAGATTAGACTCGATATAAGAATCAGGATGATCGATAGAATAACGAACACCAGCCTGAGCAGCAAGATTCACTACTATGTCAGGTTTATATTTTTCAAATACGCTGTCTACGTCTGCCTTATTCTTAAGGTCGCCTTTTACAAATTCAAATGTACCGGTTCCTTCCAAGATACCAGCTTCAACTACTACCTGGCCGAGAAGTCTTAATCTTTCCTCTTTCAGAGAAACATCATAGTAATCATTCATATTATCAAAGCCGATAACTCTAGCACCAGCTTCGATAAGTCTCTTTGAAAGGTGATATCCTATAAATCCGGCAGCACCTGTAATTAAATATGTCTTATTAGCATCTAGCATCTTCATATTACTATTAACCTTTAGTATATTCTCATATACTCTTTCTATATACTCACTCTTTAATGTTTGTAATCAAACACCTATTACTTAGTCATTCCATGTCTTCCATGGCGCATTGCCACTTGTCCACAGATCTTCAAGTCTGTCTCTTTCACGCTTAGTGTCCATACACTGCCAAAAGCCGTCGTATCTGTAGCCCATAAGCTGGCCATCAGCAGCAAGCTTTTCAAGGACATCTTTTTCAAAGACAGTACTATCATCTTTTATATAATCAAAAATCTTGGGTTCTAATACCATGTAGCCTGCATTTATGCGGCTTCCATCCTCTTCGTTCTTTTCGCGGAAAGAGGTTATCTTAGAACCTTCCATTTCAAGTGTTCCAAATCGTTGTCCGATATTAACGGACGTAATGGTTGCTATCTTACCATGCTCCTTGTGAAAGCGCAAAATATCATTCATATCTATGTCACTTACACCGTCGCCGTAGGATACCATAAAAGTCTCATCACCGACATACTTCTGTATCCTCTTGATACGACCGCCTGTCATGGTGTTAAGACCTGTATCAACAATTGTAACCTTCCAGGGTTCTGACATATTGTTGTGAATAGTCATGTGGTTGTCATTAGAAAAATCAAAGGTCACATCACAGTTATAAAGATAATAATTGGCAAACCACTCCTTGATCACATACTGCTTGTATCCTGCACAGATAACAAAGTCATTAAAACCTCTATGCGAATACTCCTTCATGATATGCCATATAATAGGCTTTTCACCTATCTCGATCATAGGCTTGGGCTTAAGGTGACTTTCTTCACTTATCCTTGTGCCGTATCCGCCTGCAAGAAGTACTACTTTCACCTGCGCCTCCTTATAGTTTAAGACCTTCGTGAATACGCTTTGACATCTCAAGGAGCATCTCATCTGTCATACCTGGATATACTCCAATCCAGAAGGTATCACGCATGATCCTGTCGGTATTATCAAGCTTGCCTACTACTCTGTATCCGGTCATCTCTTCTCTCATCTCGTTAAAGCAGGGATGCTTGATTATATTACCTGCAAAAAGCATCCTTGTCTGAATGCCATGCTGCTCCAGATAAGAGACAAGTTTATCTCGCCTGTCTTGTTCACGACAGGTAATAGCAAAGCCAAACCAGCTTGGATTTGAAAAGCCAGCTGCCTGAGGCAGTATGAGCTGATCTGCTGTGTCATTTAAAAGCATGAGAAGATATTTAAAGTTATGTCTTCTTTTTTCTACAAAAGAAGGAAGCTTTTTAAGCTGGGCACAGCCTACCGCTGCCTGCATATCAGTCACTTTGAGATTATAACCAAAGTGAGAATATACATACTTGTGATCATATCCTTTAGGAAGATCACCGAATGTGCCGTCAAATCTGTGACCGCACATGTTATCACGGCCCGGAGAGCATACGCAGTCGCGGCCCCAGTCTCTCATGGAACGGATAATCTTATTTAAAAGAGGATTATCTGTATAAACGGCGCCGCCCTCTCCCATGGTCATATGATGAGGAGGATAAAAACTGGATGTTCCTATATCACCGATAGTACCAGTCTTTTTATAGTTACCATCGCCCATGTCGTATTCACTTCCAAGGGCGTCACAGTTATCTTCTATAAGCCAGAGATTATTTTTATCACAGAAAGCTTTAACAGCCCTTAAATCAAATGGATTACCAAGGGTATGGGCTATCATAACGGCTTTGGTCCTGCCTGATAAAGCATCTTCAAGCTTTGAAACATCTATGTTGTACTGAGGGATCGTAACATCAACAAATACAGGAACTGCCCCATATTGGATAATAGGGTTAATCGTTGTTGGAAAACCTGCTGCAACGGTTATGACCTGGTCACCTCTTTTAATACTTCTATCTCCCAAAAGAGGAGATGTAAGCGCCATAAAGGCAAGAAGGTTAGCGGATGACCCTGAATTTACAAGGCTACAATATTTAACCCCAAGGAATCCTGCAAGCTCTTTTTCAAACTCTTCAGTGTATCTTCCTGATGTAAGCCAGAAATCAAGAGATGAGTCAACCAGATTAACCATCTCTTCATGATCATAAACGCGACTTGCATAGGGAATCCTGTCGCCATTTTCATATTCTTTTTTGCTATGATACTTATCGCAGTAGGCCTCTACTTCTTTTAAGATCTGAAGTCTTGCTTCCTGCTCATTCATATTTTCAAACATTTAATGGAACCCACCTTAAATATCTGAATCAAGTATAGACATAAAAATAACAGTCCTGTACTCGTCGCCAAGCTTGACCATATCCCTAAACTCGCCTTCCTTGTGGAAACCAACGCTAGAATAGGTCCTTGCGGCAGCTGCGTTACCCTTAACAAGGCGAAGCTGGATACGGTGAAGGCCAAGAGATTCCAAACCATATCTGACAAATAAGGAAGTGATCTCCTTACCATAGCCCTTACCTCTGGCATCATCTTCACCTATAAAGATTCCGAATTCAGCACTGTTATAGTTTTCATTAACGTCTCTAAAATAAACTGAACCTATAGGTCTTCCGGACTTTTTCTCTTCAACAATATACTGAATAACCTGGCCGGACTCAACCTTTGTACGCATCCAGTTTTCATGCATTTCTTTGGTGAACTTCTCTCTGAAAATAAAGTTCTGTACTACAGATGGATTATTTCTCCATTTAACTATTAAATCCGTATCATCAAGAGTTATGGGTCTAAGAATTATGTTTTTACCAGTAATTGTCGTTAATTTCTCTTTTTTCATCCAGTTCATCTCTCCACCCAATACAATAGTCAACCACCCAAACACAGGTATTCACAGAGTAGCGATATCAATACGTTCTTATTCAAAACTCCGGAAACGGATACTTGATCTTATCCTCAACGGTAATCTCATGACCCATCTGAACTTCAATTATCTTCATATGAGTCTTGGCAATAACGGTGTGCTTACAACCTGCAGGCATTCTGATGACATCTCCTATGGAAACATCTCTTCTCTTTCCATCAAGTATTACAACGCCCTCACCAGACATTACTGTCCAGACCTCGTCCCTATGCTCGTGACTGTGATAGTTGAGCTTGTGTGAAGGCTTAAGTTCAACACGGATGGTCATAGCTTCAGGCTGAACATCTATAACTGTAAAGCTTCCCCAGGACTTCTCTGCGTAGCGGATGTCCTGATCCATCTTCTCTACAAAAGGCTTAATATAGCTTGACTGTGTCTTGTCAGAAATTAGGATACCATCGTTAGACGCAGCAACGATCATATGCTTAAGTCCCATTCCAAGAATAGGAACGTTAAGCTCATTAACAATATTACTGTCTTCGCATGTATCATCCATCTGAGCATTACCAATGATCTTGTCAGGCATCTCTTCTGCAAAGGTATTCCAGGAACCGATATCCTTCCACTGACCATCGTATCTCACAACGCCTATAGAAGACTCATGCTCTACTACAGCGTAGTCAAAGCTTATCTTTTTAGCAGTTTCATAAGAAGCAGAAAGGTCCTTGAAATCTTCAAAGTCAAGAAGTTCATGAGCCTTATCAAGAAGATATCCAAGACGGAAAGCAAATACTCCGCAGTTCCATAAAGCGCCCTGTTCAAGGTACTTCTTAGCAGTTTCAAGGTCAGGTTTTTCTTTGAACTCTTTAACGCTACTGATATGGTCTTTGTTATCAGGAATTATATAGCCATACTTTTAACTTGGATATGTTGGCTCTGCTCCCATAAGATTCAGAGAATATGTGCCTTCCTGAGTCATCTTATCAAGCTCTTTGAAGCATTCAAAATACTCTTTGTCTACATACGGATCAACAGGGCATACGATAACTGTTTCGTCTGCTCCGACATTTTTTTCATAACGAAGGAAGCTTGCAGCAAGGGCTATAGCAGGAAATGTATCACGTCTTGCCGGTTCTACGCATACAGATACCTTATCACCAAGCTGGTTCCTGATGGCAGATACCTGATGACGGCTTGTGGCAATAGTAACATCTGCTGTATCGTCTGCTTCCTTGATCTGACGATAAACACGCT